>JABURS010000024.1 GCA_014762505.1 Chromatiales bacterium
TCACCATCCTCGCCCGCAAGCTCGCCCGTATCGCCTTCGCCATCCTCAAAAACGGAGCCGACTATGTGCCGCGAAAGCCTTGTCTTACGACATAGAATCTCCTACGGGTGAAGGTTTTGCTGGTAGGAGCGGCGGGAGCCGCGATTGTCCATGCCCGGGACAGCGTGCCAGCCCTGATCGCGCCTTGCGGCGCTCCTACGAAACTTGCGACTTCTCTTCAAACCTCAAACTTCAAACCTCAAACTTCAAACCTCCCCCAGCGCCTTCTCCAGCCGCTCGCACACCGTGCGCAGGACCTCGACACGGGCGTAGCGCTTGTCGTTGGCCGGCACCAGCGTCCATTCGGCGAATTCGGTGCTGGTGCGCACCACCATCTCGTTCACCGCCGCCTTGTAGGCGTCCCATCGTTCGCGGTTGCGCCAGTCCTCGTCGGTGATCTTGTGCTGCTTGTAGGGCGTCTGCTGGCGGGCCTCGAAGCGGGCGAGCTGTTCCTCGGGGCTGATGTGCAGCCAGAACTTGGCCAGCACCGTGCCGTGGTCCACCAGCTGCTGTTCGAAGTCGTTGATCTCCTGGTAGGCGCGCCGCCAGGCCACGTCTTCCGCCAGGCCCTCGACCCGCTCCACCAGCACCCGCCCGTACCAGGAGCGGTCGAACACGGTGACGCGGCCGTCGCGCGGCAGCTGGCGCCAGAAACGCCAGAGGTAGTGATGCGCGCGTTCCTCGTCGGTGGGTGCGGCCACCGGCAGCACGCGGTAGAGCCGCGCGTCGATTGCGCTGACCAGGCGGCGGATGGTGCCGCCCTTGCCGGCCGCATCCCAGCCCTCGAACAGCAGCACGCAGGAGCGCTTCTGCGCCCAGGCCTTCCAGGCCAGGGCGTTGAGGCGTTCCTGGTAATGCGCGAGCTGGTGCTTGTAGTCCTCCTTGTCCAGCGCCTGCGTCAGATCCACGTGGTCGAGCACGGTGACGTGGGCGCTGTCGGCGGCCGGCAGGTGCGGGGCATGGGAGAAGCGCCGCCCGTTCGCCGGGGCGTGGTTGTCCAGCCGCTCCTCGATGGCATCCAGCAGGGTGCGGCCGACGGTGAGGTCGCGGTAGCGGCGGTCGGTGGACTCGATGACGTACCAGGGGGCGATGCCGGCATCCGTCTCGCGCAGGGCGCGCTCGGCCACGCGCAGGAATTCGTCGTGACGCGCCGCCGACGCCGCCAGGGCGTCCGGCACCTGGTGCCAGCGGCTCTTCGGGTCCTTCGCCAGCTTCTTCAGCCGGCGCTTCTGCTCCTCGGCCGGCAGGTGGAACCAGAACTTCACGAACAGGGCGCCGTCCTCGGTGAGCATGCGCTCGAACTGGCCGATGCGGGCGAGCTCGGCATCCAGCGCGGCGTCGTCGGTCTGGCCGGTCACCCGCTCGTGGATGGGGTCGGCGTACCAGGAACCGAACAGCACGGCGATGCGCCCGCGCGCCGGCAGGCTGCGCCAGTAACGCCACCAGCGGGGGCGCTCGCGCTCCTCGTCGCTGGCGTCCCAGAAGGCGTGCACCGCCAGGCCGCGGGTGTCCAGCCAGGCGTTGAGGCGGTTGACCACCTCGCCCTTGCCGGCCCCGTCCACCCCGGAGATGAGCACCACCACGGGCAACCCGGCCCGCCAGGCCCGGCGCTGGGCGGCCAGCAGGCGCGTGCGCAGCTCCGGCTCCTCGGCCCTGAAATCCGCCTTGTCGACCTTGCGGCCGAGCTCCGCCCCCTCGAACATGCGCCCCCCAGGTGATTGATGCCAAAGGCCTAATGTAGCGGGAATCCGCCACGGACACGATGCCCGCCCCGTCGGGCCCATCCGGGCGGCCCTGTGACCCGCTGCTCAAAACTTGCCCACCGCGGGGTTTGCCCTTACCCTTGGCGGCTGGATTTTTCACAGGGTCACGTAAGCGATGAGCGAACTGAATCTGGAACAAGCCCGTTTCAACATGGTCGAGCAGCAGGTCCGCCCCTGGGACGTGCTCGATCACAAGGTCCTGGAGCTGATGGAGACCGTCCCGCGTGACGCCTTCGTGCCCGAGGACCACCGGAACCTCGCCTATGCCGACATCGAGATCCCGCTGGGTTTCGGCGAATGCATGATGGCCCCCAAGGTGGAGGGCCGCATGCTCCAGGCCCTGGCCGTGCAGCCCACCGACGTGGCGCTGGAGGTGGGCACCGGCTCCGGCTACGTGACCGCCCTGCTCGGCAGGCTCGCCGGCCACGTGTACAGCGTGGAGATCATCGACGAGTTCAAGCACCGCGCCGGCCGCCTGCTGGCCGAGCACGGCATCGAGAACGTGACCCTGCGCACCGGTGATGCCTCGCGCGGCTGGAACCAGCAGCCCCGCTACGACGTGATCGCCGTGACCGGCTCCCTGCCGGAGTACCACGATGGCTTCGAGAAGAGCCTGGCCCTGGGCGGCCGCCTCTTCGTGGTGGTGGGCCAGGCCCCGGTGATGGAGGCGATGCTCATCACCCGTGTCGGCGAAGACGAGTTCCGCCGCGAGATGCTGTTCGAGACCGACCTCAAGGCGCTGACCGGCGCCGAAAAGACCCCCGAGTTCGTGCTCTGAGCGCCTGGGGCCCGCCGCCGGCGGGCCCCGCGCCTTCCCCATGCGGCAAATCACCGCCCCCCAGCTACACGACCTGCTCGCCGGCACCGACCAGCCGCCGCTGCTGCTCGACGTGCGCGAGCCCTGGGAATTCGAGCTCGCCCGTATCGAGGGCAGCCAGCTGCTGCCGCTGGGCCAGGTGCCCGTGCGCCTGGACGAGCTGGACCCGGCCCGCGAGACCGTGGTGATCTGCCATCACGGCGTGCGCAGCATGCAGGCCGCCTTCTTCCTGCAGTCGCGCGGCTTCAAAAACGTGATCAACCTCGCCGGCGGCATCGACGCCTGGTCGCGCGAGGTGGACCCGAAGGTCCCGGTCTACTGACCGCCTTTGCCCCTCACCCGCCCGCCGGGGGAACCAACCCTGCACCTGCGGGACCAACTGCCTTAGAATAAGAGGCCTTCGCCTGTCGACCCACGACACCCCGGGAGCATATCCGCGATGAAGCATCAGACGATCAAGCACCTCCTTGCCACGCTCATCCTTTGCATGGCGCCGCTGGCGCAGGCCGAGGACCTGATCGAGGTCTACGAGATCGCGGCACAGAACGACCCGCAGATCCGCGCCGCCGAGGCCGCCTACCAGGCCGCCCGCGAGGCCACCCCGCAGGCCCGCGCCTCGCTGCTCCCGCAGATCAACGCCAGCTACCAGCTCAACGAGCAGGACCAGACCATCAGCGATGCCGACAACCCGGCGCTGAACGGCAACAACGACAGCTCCTCCGACGGCTGGACCCTGCGCCTGGACCAGTCGATCTACAACCACCAGTACTGGGTGGCGCTGTCGCAGGCCAGCGACACCGTGGCCCAGGCCGAGGCCGAGCTGGCGGCCGCCCGCCAGGCCCTGTTCACCCGCGTGGCCGAGGCCTACTTCGCCGTGCTGGCCGCCGAGGATACCCTGCGCTTCGCCCAGGCCGAGAAGGAGGCCATCGCCCGGCAGCTGGAACAGACCGAGCGCCGCTTCGAGGTGGGGCTGATCGCCATCACCGACGTGAAGGAATCCCAGGCCCAGTACGACCTGGCCGTGGCCGCCGAGATCGACGCCATCAACGTGCTGGACAACGCCCGCGAGTCGCTGCAGGTGCTCACCGGCCGCTATCTCGACAACCTGGCCCCGCTGGGCGAGAACCTGCCGCTGGCCAGCCCCGACCCCATGGACCTGCAGGCCTGGGAGGAACGCGCCATGGAGCAGAACCTCTCCCTGCGCGCCGCCCGCTTCGCCACCGAACGCGCCCGCCGCGAGATCCAGCGCCAGCGCGCCGGCCACTACCCGACCTTCGACCTGGTGGCGAGCTACAGCGAGTTCGACAACTCCAGCGCCCGCATCGGCGGCGTGACCTCCGACTTCACCTCGGAAGACACCGCCATCGGCGTGCAGGCCAACCTGCCGATCTTCTCCGGCGGGCGCACCAGCTCGCTCACCTCGCAGGCCCGCAGCCTGTTCCAGCAGGCCCAGGAGGAGCTGGAGCTCACCCGCCGCGAGACGGCACGCCTGACCCGTGCGTCCTACCTCAACGTGATGTCCGACATCAGCCGGGTGAAGGCCCTGGAGCAGGCCCTGATCTCCACCCGCACCGCCGCCGAGGCCACCCAGGCCGGTTTCGAGGTGGGCACCCGTACCTCGGTGGACGTGCTGCTGGCCCTGCGCGAGACCTACCGCGCCGAGCGCGACTACGCCAGCGCCCGCTACACCTACATCCAGAACACGCTGCGCCTCAAGCAGGCCGCGGGCATGCTGGCCCGCGAGGACCTGGAGGCCGTGAACAACTGGCTGAGATAAGGCCCGCCCCATGAGCGACACCGACGAGATCCTGCTGCCCCCGCTGCCCCCGGTCTGCCGCCAGCACGACAGCCAGCTGCTGGTGGTCGACGTCCAGGACCGCCTGCTGGGCGCCATGCCCCAGGCCGACCGCCTGCGCGTGCTGAAGGCGAGCTCGGCCCTGATCTCGGCCGCCCGCCTGCTGGGCGTGCCGCTGCTGGCCACCGAGCAGTACCCCAAGGGCCTCGGGCTCACCGACTCCTCCCTGCGCGGCGACCTCGCCAGCCAGGGCCGTATCGTCGAGAAGACCAGCTTCTCCTGCTGCGGCGCCCCGGGTCTGATGGGCCACCTCGACCCCGACACCCGCCCGCAGGTGATCATCGCCGGCATCGAGGCGCACGTCTGCGTGCTGCAGACCGCGCTGGAACTGAACGCCCGCGGCTTCCAGGTGTTCGTGGTGGAAGACGCCACCTGCTCGCGCAACCCCGCCCACCACGCCAACGCCATGCAGCGCCTGCGCCAGGCCGGCGTGATCGTGACGGTGATGGAATCGGTGCTGTTCGAGTGGATGCGCGACGCCAGTCACCCGCACTTCAAGGTGATCTCCCAGCTGGTGAAGTGAGCCGGAACGAAAAACGCCCGGCCAATGGCCGGGCGTTTTTCGAGTCGCAGGTTTCGTAGGAGCCGAGCCCCCTCGGCGATCACGGCCATGCCGGGACCCCATCGGCCAGAGGGCTGGCCTCCTACGGGAGAATTCAGGCGCCACAGAGGTCACGGAGCAGGACCGCTGTCTCGTAGGAGCGCCGCAAGGCGCGATTACACTCCTAACTCCTAACTCCTAACTCCTCCCTCAATCCTTCAGCACGTAGTGCGTGCCGCAATACGGGCAGATGTAGGTCTTGTCCTTCGCGTCCTCGATGGGGAGGAAGACGCGCGGGTGGGAGTTCCACAGGCTGGCGCCCGGCTGCGGGCAGTGCAGCGGCAGGTCGGCGCGGGTGACCTCGACCGTCTGCTGGGCGTTGGGGGTCTTGTACTGATCCTGATGATCGGCGGTATGCGGGTTGGGCATGTCTCTCTCCTCAGGCTTGAACCAGGGTCAGCCAGTCCATGTGACCGTCGTGGCGGCCGTGGACGACGTCGAAATACAGGGACTGCAGGCGCTCGGTGATCGGGCCGCGGGTGCCGGCGCCGATGCGACGGTTGTCGAGTTCGCGGATCGGCGTCACCTCGGCGGCGGTGCCGGTGAAGAAGGCCTCGTCGGCGATGTACACCTCGTCGCGGGTGATACGCTTTTCCTTCACCGGGATGCCGAGCTCGCCGGCCAGGGTGAACAGGGTCTTGCGGGTGATGCCGTTGAGCGCGGAGGTGAGCTCCGGCGTGTAGATGACGCCGTCCTTCACCAGGAAGAAGTTCTCGCCGCTGCCCTCGGCCACGAAGCCGTCGATGTCCAGCAGCAGGGCCTCGTCGTAGCCGTCGCGCTGGGCCTCCTGCAGGGCCAGCATGGAGTTCATGTAGTTGCCATTGGCCTTGGCCTTGCACATCGCGATGTTGACGTGATGGCGGGTGTAGGAGGAGGTGCGGATGCGGATGCCGCGCTCCATGTTCTCCTTGCCCAGGTAGGCGCCCCACTCCCAGGCGGCGACCATGCAGTGCACCTTGAGGTTGTCGGCGCGCAGGCCCATGCCCTCGGAGCCGTAGAAGCACATCGGGCGCATGTAGGCGGAGGCGAGGTTGTTCTCGCGCACGGCGGCGCGCTGGGCCTCGTTGAGCTCTTCCTTGCTCCAGGGGATGTGCATGCCGAGGATGTGGGCGGAGTCGAACAGGCGGTCGGTGTGTTCCTTGAGGCGGAAGATGGCCGCGCCCTTGTCGGTCTGGTAGGCGCGTACGCCCTCGAAGACGCCCATGCCGTAGTGCAGGGTATGGGTGAGGACATGGACCTTGGCCTCGCGCCAGGGCACCAGTTCACCATCCAGCCAGATCACGCCGTCACGGTCGGCCATCGACATTGCTGCTTTCTCCTCGCTTGCCCGCGGGTCTGCCGCGGTCGTTCACATTGAATTAGGTATGGGCCAGGCCCGGCCGGCCTCAGTCTTCCATGATGTCGCGCCACAGGGCCTGGACCTTCTCGCGGTAGTCCGCGAAGGCCTCGGCGGGCACCACGGCGGGCAGCTCCTGCAGGGTCAGTTCGTGTACCCGGTCGCGAAACGCGCGGTAGGCATCCGTGAGCAGGGCCGCATCGTCCGCCGCCATCAGGCCGCTCGCGGCCAGGGCCTCCAGGATGCGGATGTTGTCGGTGTAGACCGACAGGGCCGGGTAATCGTGGGCGTAGGCCAGAACCTCATATTGCACCATAAATTCGATGTCGGCGATACCGCCCGGGTCCTTTTTGAGGTTGAACATCCCGGCCTCGCGGCTGCGGTGTTCGGCCCACATCTTCTCGCGCATCTCGCGCACCTCGCGGCGCAGGGCATCGCGTTCGCGCGGGCGGGCGAGGATCTCCTGGCGCACGGCGTCGAAGGTCGCGTGGATGTGCGGGGCGCCGGCCACCGGCCGGGCGCGCACCAGGGCCTGGTGCTCCCAGGTCCACGCCTCCTCGCGCTGGTAGCGGGTGAAGGCGTTGAGGCTGCTGACCATCAGCCCGGAGGCGCCGCTGGGGCGCAGGCGGGTGTCCACCTCGTAGAGCGTGCCGGCCGGGGTGAGCGCGGTGAGGATGTGGATGATGCGCTGGGCCAGGCGGGCGAAGAAGGTGGCGTTGTCGATCTGCTTCTCGCCGTCGGTGTACTGCTCCTCGCCGGCGCTGTCGTGCAGGAAGACGATGTCGAGATCCGAGCCGTAGCCGAGCTCGATGCCGCCGAGCTTGCCGTAGGCGATGATGGCGAAACCGGCCTGGCGCTGCTCGCCGTCCACCACGCAGCACGGGTGGCCGTGTCGCTTGAGCAGCTGGCGCCAGGCGATGGCCAGCACCTCGTTGAGCACGGCCTCGGCGATCCAGGTGAGCTGGTCGCTCACCTTCATCAGCGGCAGCACGTCCATCACGTCGGCGGCCGCGACCTTGAGCACCTGCACCTGCTTGAACTGGCGCAGCCGGTCCATCAGCTGCTCCATGTCGTCCGGGTCGATCTGCGCCAGCTCCTCGGCCAGCTCCTCGCCCAGGCCCTGACGGTCGGGCGGGGCGTAGAGGCTGCGCGGGTCGAGCAGCTCGTCGAGCAGCAGCGGGTGGCGGGTGAGGTGTTCGGCGATCCAGGGGCTCTCGGCGCAGAGCTGCACCAGCTGCGAGAGGGCCAGCGGACTCTCCACCAGCAGGGCGAGATACACCGAGCGCTTGGCGATGGTCTTGATGAGCCGGAGGGTGCGCTCCAGGGCCAGGGCCGGAAACTCGGTGCCCCCGGCCGCGCCGATGAGCAGCGGCATGAGCTGGTCCAGGCGCTTGCGGCCGGTGCTGGTGAGCGTCTTCACCACCCGCTCCTGGTGCAGCTCGTCGATCAGGCGCAGGGCCTCGGCCGTGTCCTCGAAGCCGGCCTCGGTGAGCGCGGCCATGGCGGCCTCGTTGCCGAGCCCGCCCTCCCAGAGGGCCGTGAGCTGGTGCTCCCCGGCCGGCGCCTCGCCCTCGTCCTCGCCGGTCTGCGGCGCGCCGAAGACCTGGGTGAAGTGCTCGTGCACGTGGCGCATGTGGCGGTCCAGCACCTTGAAGAAGGCGTCCCAGTCGTCGAAGCCCATGGACCAGGCGAGCCGCAGGCGCGCCTCCTCCTCGACGGGCAGGGCGTGGGTCTGCTGGTCGGCCCACATCTGCAGGTGGTTCTCGGTGCGGCGCAGGAAGGCATAGGCGGCCTGCAGCTGCTGCTCGACGAAGGCCGGCAGCAGCTCGCGTTCCACCAGCCGGGCGAGCACGGTGCGGATGGCGCGCACCTGCAGGTGGGGGTCGCGCCCGCCGCGGATCAGCTGGAAGGCCTGGCCGATGAACTCGATCTCGCGGATGCCGCCGGCACCCAGCTTGACGTTGCCGATGCGCCCCTTGCGCACCGACTCGCGGTTGATCATGGCCTTCATCTCGCGCAGCGAGGCGAAGGCGCCGTAGTCGAGGTAGCGGCGATAGACGAAGGGCCGCAGCAGGGCGTGCAGGGCCTTGCCCTCGGCGCGGTCGCCGGCGATCACGCGCGCCTTGATCATGGCGTAGCGCTCCCACTCCCGACCGTGCGCCTGGTAGTAGTCCTCCAGGCCGGAGAAGCTCATCACCAGCGGTCCGGCGTCGCCGAAGGGGCGCAGGCGCATGTCCACGCGAAAGACGAAACCGTCGGCCGTCATCGCGTCCAGCGACTTGATGAGCCGCTGCCCCAGGCGCAGGAAGAACTGGTAGTTGTCCAGCGCCCGCTCGCCGTCGGTCTCGCCGTCCTCGGGGTAGGCGAAGATCAGGTCGATATCGGAGGAGAAGTTGAGCTCGCCGCCGCCCAGCTTGCCCATGCCCAGCACCACCAGCCGCTGCGCCTCGCCCTCGCGGCTGCGCGGCACGCCGTGACGCTCGACCAGGCGGCGGTAATGCCAGTCCAGGGTGGCGTCGGTGAAGTGCTCGGCCACGTCGGTGGTGTCGCGCAGGGTCTCGTCGAGACTCGCCAGCCCGGCGAGGTCGCGCCAGGCGATGCGCAGCATCTCGCGACGACGGTGCTGACGCAACGCCCGGTCCAGCGCCGCGTCGTCCGCGGCCTTGCCGACGAAGCCCCAGACCCGCGCCTCGAGCTCGCCGGCGGCATAGATACGGTGCAGGTCGCCGCTCTCCAGCAAGCCCAGCAGCAGGGCCGGATCGGCCGCACAGGCCTGGGCCACGAAGCGGCTGGTCGCCCACACCTGCGCCGTCTCCGGCGGCAGCTCGGGACAGGCCAGCCCGGCACGCGCCAGCCCCTCGGCAAAGGTCTCCCAGGCATGCCGCACCGGCGGCAGCAGGGGCTCGGGAATGGCGGAAAGGTCGAAGGGCGGGGTACGCGGGATGTCGGTCATCGCGGTAGCTTAAGGCGCACACGCAGACCTCACAAGGCACTGTGTGAGGGGTGAGGGGTGAGGGGTGAGGGGTGAGGCGTTAGGAGAGAGGAGAGAGGAGAGAGGAGAGAGGAGAGAGGGAAAAACGATAAACCTGTTTGCCACAGAGGACACAGAGGGAGTCGCGAGTAGGAGGCCAGCCCTCTGGCCGACGGGACCACATCCGGCAGGACCGTGATCGCCGAGGGGGCTCGGATCATACGTACAGCGCGATGCCATCCCAGACATGATCGCGCCTTGCGGCGCTCCTACGCGACTTGCGACGTCTCAATGCACCGACTCTCCGCCCGGTGCCTCGTCCCTGCCCAGCACCTCGTCGATCCGCGCTTCGCTGATGCTGTAGCCTTCGAGGGCATCCTCGATGAGCTGGGCGATGTCGTCGCGCATGAAGGTGGCGGACATGCCGATGAGGATACGCTCGGGCTGGCTGAGCTCCACCTCGCCGCTGGGCTGGGCGTCCATCAGTTTCATGCCGAGCATGTGTATGGTGGCGAGGTTCATGTCCAGCGAGAACATCACGCCGTTCTTCACGATGGGGAAGCGGTCTGCATCGGCCTCGTCGGCCTGGTTGCGCAGCTCGCGCAAGGTATTGGAGATCTCGGTCAGGCAACCGCGCATCAGGTCGATGATCTTTTCACCCTGGATCTTCATGCTCACGCCTCGTTGGTTTCGTCCTGGGCGGCCGCCGCCAATGCCGCGAGCCCGCCGTCGAGCAGGCCCTGCACCGATACGCGCCACCAGTGGTCGTCATGCCGTGCGGCCAGGGTCTGCAGGTACCCGGCCCGCTCCAGCACCTCGAACTGCAGGGGCAGCGGGGCGCCCTTCTGCACCCGGGCCCATTCATCGGCCGACAGCGTCAGCAGTTCGCGCTGGACCGCACGGGGCAGGCGGTGCACATCCAGCGCCGCCATCACCGCCTGTCCCAGCGCCACGCGCACGGCGTCGATTTCCAGCTCCTGCATGACATGGCCTCGCCCGAAAGGGTGACGATGCTATAGTAATCGGCCCATCCGGCCAACCAGACATCACGGCATGCTCAGCGACAAGGGACGCCAGGAACTGCACAACCTGATCGCCTCCGACCTCGTCGGCACCTGGGGCGAGATCGACCGCCAGCTGAAGAACGTGGTGCGCCTGCTGCTCACCCAGCGCCCGGACATCGTGCGCCTGTATTTCCTGCCCGTGGTGTGGGAGGAGATCCGCGGTCTCGACCGCAAGCAGAGCGCCAACGTGATCCTCGCCCTGCTGCGCGCCGGGGTGATTGGCGAGGCCGGCAGCCCGCCGGTGGCCGACTGGGAACAGGCGCTGTTCTACATGCGCACGCGCATGCCGCGCTACATGGCCATGGCCGAGGCCTGGTGCGAGGCCAACCCGCAGGACTGCCTGCAACCGCTGAAGGCCACGCCGAGCCGGCGCCTGGCCGCCCTGGAACATGTCGTCCAACAACAGGCTGCCCAACAACACGTCGATACCGGTAACGACTGAGCCCATGACCACCCCATCTCCCCAGGCCCTGCTGCAGGGCCTACGCGACCACCTCAACCAGCGCATCGTCGGCCAGGACGGCCTGGTGCTGCGCCTGCTCATCGCCCTGCTGGCCGACGGCCACCTGCTGGTGGAGGGCGCGCCCGGCCTGGCCAAGACCCGCGCCATCAAGGCCCTGGGCGAGCTGATCGAGGGCGACTTCCACCGCATCCAGTTCACGCCGGACCTGCTGCCGGCCGACGTCACCGGCACCGAGGTCTACCGCCCGCAGGACGGCAGCTTCCAGTTCCGGCCCGGGCCCATCTTCCACAACCTGATCCTGGCTGACGAGATCAACCGCGCCCCGGCCAAGGTGCAGTCGGCGCTGCTGGAGGCCATGGCCGAACGCCCGGTGACCATCGGCCACGACACCCGGCCGCTGCCGCGCCTGTTCCTGGTGATGGCCACGCAGAACCCCATCGAGCAGGAAGGCACCTATCCCCTGCCCGAGGCCCAGCTCGACCGCTTCCTGATGAAGCTGACGATCGGCTACCCGAGCAAGGACGCGGAGCGGCGCATCCTCGACCTGGTGCACCGCGAGGCCAGCGAGGAACAGCCGCCCGCCGCCGCGCCGCGGATCGCGCAGGAGACCATCTTCGCCGCCCGCCGCGAGATGCTCGCGCTGTATCTGAGCGACGGTCTCAAGGACTACATCGTCGACCTGGTGCAGGCCACCCGCGACCCCGCCCCCTACAAGGCCGAGCTCGAGCGCTGGGTGCAGTTCGGCGCCAGCCCGCGCGCGACCATCGCGCTGGACCTCTGCGCCCGCGCCCATGCCTGGCTCAACGGCCGCGACCACGTCAACCCGGAGGACATCAAGGCCGTGGCCGCCGACGTGCTGCGCCACCGCGTGCTGCTCTCCTTCGAGGCCGAGGCCGCCGGCATCCGCACCGACGAGTTCATCAACACCCTGCTCGCGCGGGTGCCGCTGCCCTGAGCCCCATGCCGATGTCGATGCCGGCCAGGCCGCCCCTCCACGACCGCCTGCGCGACTGGTTGCGCACCGGCATCGATCGCCTGGCCGGCCGGCCACCCGAGGACGAACTGGATGACGGCGTCCACCTGCCGCTGGCCCTGCTGCTGGCCCAGCGCGAGCGCGCCCGCGCCCTGGTGCTGGCCCAGCGGCGCGCGAGCTGGCAGGGCCTGAGCGGGCTCTACCGCAGCGGCTTTCGCGGACGCGGGCTGGACTTCGACGAGATGCGCGACTACCAGCCGGGCGACGACATCCGCCACATCGACTGGTCCGCCACCGCCCGCAGCGGCCGCGCCCAGACCCGGCTCTACCGCGAGGAGCGCGAGCGCCCGGTGCTGCTGGCCGTCGACCTGCGCCGCGCCATGCACTTCGGCACGCGCAACGCCTTCAAGTCGGTACAGGCCGGCAAGCTCGCCGCGCTCATCGCCTGGGCGGCGGTGGAACTCGGCGACCGCGTCGGCGGCCTGGTCTTCAACGACGCCCACTACCGGCTGCTGCGGCCGCAGGCCGGCCGGGCCGGCGTGCTCGCCCTGCTCAATGCCCTGGCCGAACTGCACGACGCGCCCCCCGAACCCGGGCCGCAGACGCCCATCGGCCCCGCCCTCGTGTTCCGGCGCCTCAAGGGCATGGCCACGGCGGGCAGCCTGGTGCACCTGGCGAGCGACTTCACCGGACTGGACGCGGCCGCCCGCCGCGAGTTCGCGGAGCTGGCCCGCCGCCACGACCTCAGCGGCAGCTTCGTCTACGACCCGCTGGAGGTGGCGCTGCCGGAGGCCGGCCGGCTGCCGGTCAGCGACGGCGAGCGCTTCGCCACGCTGGACGCGGACCATGCCGCCACCCGGCAGGCGCACCAGGTCGCCTTCGCCCGCCACAACCATGCCGTGGTGCAACTCTTTCTCGAACACCGCGCCTACCTGCTGCGCCTGGCCACCCACAACCAGCCCGAGGAGAGCCTGCGCCGGCTGCTCGACCTGCGCCGTCCCGGGAGGACAGCGGCATGAACGCCGTTGCCGTCACCGGCCTGCTGCTGCTCGTCGCCCTGCTGCTGCCGGCCGCCGTCGTCTGGGCCCGCCAGCCGCGCCGCCGCGCCCGCCGCCGGCTGGCACGCCTGGCCGCGGCCCATGCACGCGACGCCGACACCCAGGCCCTGCTCGCGGGGCTCAGCCGGCTCATGCGCGACCACGCCCAGACCCTGGCCGGCGAGGTGGCGGTGGCCGGACTCTCGGGCCGGCGCTGGCTGGTGTTCCTCGACGAGACCGGCCAGACCGAGGCCTTCACCCGCGGCCCCGGCCGCGTGCTGACCGACGCCCCCTACCAGAGCGCCGCGACCCTGGCCGCCCGCGAGCTGGACATCCCGGGCCTCGTCACGGCCTGCCGGGACTGGATCGATACGGCCCGCTTCCACCCGGAGCGCTACCGGTGAGCCTCGCCCTCGACTTCGCCTGGGGGCTGCTGGTGCTGCCCCTGCCCTGGCTGGCCCGGCGCCTGCCGCCCGCCCGGCTGGAGGCCGCCGCGCTGTGGGTGCCCTTCTTCGCGGCCGTGGCCGCCGGCAGGCCGGGCGCAGCGCCCAGTGCCCGCCCCCGCCGTCGCGCCTGGCTGGCCTGGCTGCTGCTGGTGCTCGCCCTCGCCCGCCCCGTGCTCGACCTCGGGGACGGCGCCATCGAGCTCTATCGCCCGCTGCTGTTCGTCGCCCTGCTGCTCGCCCTGCACCTGGGGCTCGCGCTCACCCGCCGGCCGCGCGTCTACCGCCGCCTGCCCGCGCACTATCACCGGGAGGGGGAATGAGCCTCGTCCTCGCGCAACCGGCCTGGCTGTGGCTGCTGCCCGTCGTGCTCGGCTGGCTGGCGCTGCTGGAGCGCCGCACCCGTCGCGGCTCGGCCTGGGCCGGGCTGGTCGATGCGCGCCTGCTGCACCACCTGCTGGTGGCCCCGCCCGCCACGCGCCGGCGCCGGCTGCCGCTCGGGCTGGCGGGCCTTGCGGCCACCGGCGCCGTACTTGCCCTGTCGGGACCGGCGCTCGTCTGGCCACCGGCGACGACCGACCTCACCACCGCCTGCCTGCTGCTCGCCGTCCTTCCCGCCGCCGCGGCCTTTCGCCGCGGCTGGCTCGGCTGAGGCCCTGAACGAGAGAAGGCGCCCGAGGGCGCCTTCTCTCAATCTGTCCGCAGCACGCGTCAGAAACGATATGACAAGCCGATGTTGGCCACGGGATAGTATTCGAAGTCGTCGATCTCGTCTTCGAGACGACGCTCTTCCTCACGCAGCTCCTGGGCCGTAAAGGCGCCACCGCTCTCGCTCAGGGTGACGTTAGGCGAGCCTGTGAAGACCATGCCAAGATTCACGTTGAAGCCCAAGCGCTTGTCCTGGCTGACCGCATTGCCCCAGCCGATACCGACATAGGGCGCCATGCTGTCGAAATCGACCTTGGCATTCAGGGTGGTCGATTGGGTGTTGCCGTCGATGGTGACATCACCGGTGGTGTTCCCCTCGAGCTCCATGCCGTTGTTATACACCCCGGCAGTCATGCGGAAACCCCCGCCGAAGGGATGCCAATCAAGCTGCAGTCCATACATGCGAAGGTCCAGGTCCAGCTCATAGTCGTTGCCATCGTAGGTCTCATCAGCATCGAAGCTGTAGCCGTTGAGGTCCAGGCGCAGATTAAGCTTTTCGGTCAACCCCTTGGTGAGCTCCACACCCGCACCCTGGGTGCCCCCTTTGATACCCAGGGCCACGTCGGAGGCGAAGGCCTGGCCGGCACCGGCAAGCAGCGCAAGCGCGCTGGCAACGGAAAGAAAATGACGCATTAATTGTTCTCCCTGTATTGCTTTGCGGCGAATATGCCGAGGGCATTCTAAACAAAAAAGGCACCTCCATGGGGAGGTGCCCTGGGGTTTCATCAGCTTCTATTAGCCGTCAGTCGGGTACCGTGTTGAACAGCCCCTTCTGGCTGGCATAGAAGGCCGCCAGATCGGCCATGTCCTGCTCGCTCAGGCCGGCGACCATGCCGGCCATGATGGCGTTGTTGCGATCCCCGGACTTGTAGTCCAGCAGGGCCCGCAGCAGGTAGGTCTCGTACTGGCCGGCCAGCCGCGGGTACATGGGATTGTCGGCATTGCCGTCGGCCCCGTGGCAGGCCTGGCAGGTCTGCGACTTGTCGCGTCCGGCCTTGGGGTCCCCGCCGGCCTGGGCCGTGCCGGCGAGCGCCAGCAGCGCTGCAGTCAAGATAAGCGTCCTGATCATGATGTCCTCCTGCTGGCTAGCGCTGGTAGGTGGCGAAGTAGGCGGCGATGTCGGCGATGTCCTCATCGCTCAGGTCCGCCGCCTGTGCCTGCATGGTGGAGTGCTTGCGCGCCCCGTCCCGATAGGCCTTGAGCGCAGCCTCCAGGTATTCCGGATGCTGGCCGCCGAGCTTGGGCACGTGATAGGACGGATACACATTCATATAACTGGGAACCCCGTGGCATCCCATGCAGGTTGCCGACTTGTCGCGCCCGACCTGCGGGTCGCCCGCCTGCGCGGACGCGGCGGCCGCGAGCAGCAGGGCGCCACCCAGCGTTGTTGCCAGCCTGATTGAGCTGATCATGATTTCCCTCCAGTTTGGTGGTAGTCCTTGCCGCAGTCGCGGCAATAAAGCCTTATTAGTTTTATTGATCTACCGATAGACACGCGGCCTATCCGGCACCACCATACTGCGCCCGCCACAGCGACTCAATCCCCGCGTGCGGCCCCCTGCGCGCCGCGTGTGCCCGGCCTTAACGCCGCCGTGGCCGCGCGGTACCATGACGCCCCTGCAAACGACGCGGACACCCGACTTGCTCCTGATCGCAGACATCGACCCCGGCGCCTTCAGCCACCTGCTGTCCGGCTACGGCCTGCAGGTGGACATGCTCCCCGCCGGTGCCGCCATCCCGGGCAGCTACTGGGGCGAGCCCGAGGCCGGGCTGGTGGGCGACCGCCTGCTGGTACGCCCGGACACCCCGGTGCACTCCGCCCTCCACGAGGCCTGCCACTACATCTGCATGGACGAGACACGGCGTGCCGGCCTGCATACCGACGCCGGGGGCACCGACCTGGAGGAAAACGGCGTGTGTTATCTGCAGATCCTGCTGGCCGACGCGCTGCCGGGCATGGGGCGGGCGCGCATGTGGGCCGACATGGATGCCTGGGGCTACAGCTTCCGCCTGGGCAGCGCCCGGGCCTAGTTCGAGGCGGACGCCGAGGACGCCCTGGCCTGGCTGCAGGCGCAGGGGCTGGTGGATACCCGGGGACAGGTCACCGGACAGCGGCGTTTTTGAGCAAAGCCCGGCCGGCGTGTAAACTGGCGGTTTCATTCATGTCCCGCGGAGCATCAGCATGCAGATTGGCAAGAACAGCGTGGTCGTCATCGACTACACCCTCACCGACGACAACGGCGATGTCGTCGACAGCTCCGCGGGCGGCGAGCCGCTGGCCTACATCCAGGGCATCGGCCAGATCATCCCGGGCCTGGAAAACGCGCTGGAAGGCAAGTCCGCCGGCGACGAGGTGAACGTGACCGTGGCGCCGGCCGAGGGCTACGGCGACTACAACGAGGGCCTCATCCAGGTGGTGCCGCGCGAGATGTTCCAGGGCGTCGACGACATCGAGCCCGGCATGCAGTTCCATGCCCAGACCAGCCAGGGCATCCAGGCCATCACCGTCACCAAGGTGGACGGCGAGGACATCACCATCGATGGCAACCACCCGCTGGCCGGCAAGAACCTCAACTTCGCCGTCACCATCAAAGACGTGCGCGAGGCCACGGCCGAGGAACTGGACCACGGCCATGTGCATGGCCCGGGCGGTCATCACCATTAAGCCCTCACCGGCACCTGCCCCCGGTTACGCGCGGCCCTGACGGGCCGCGCGTCGGTTTACAGCCTGCCGCTCATGAGCACGACACTCCCCGCCCGGCTGCTCGCCCGCCTCGAGCCGCTCACCACGCTTGGCGACGACGCCCTGCAGCAGCTCGCCGCCAAGGCCCACACGCTGGAACTGGCACCCCGCCAGCCGCTGCGCAGCAGCGACATGCACCGCTGGTACCTCTACCTGCTGGAAGGCGAACTCACGCTGATCGGACCGGAGGCGAACGGGACGCACCGCGGTCATCAGCCCCTGCACCTCGACGCCGCCTCGCTGCGCGCCACCCAGCCCCTGTTCCGGGCCGGCGACACCCGCTCCCGCGCCATTGCCAGCCGCCCCTGCCTGTTGCTGCAGGTGGAACGCGAGTTCGTCGACGTGCTGCGCCAGCAGGCGGATACCACGCGCTACGACATCGTGGACATCCACGTCAGTCCCGCCGAGGGCCGCCTGTTCCGCGCGCTCTACCAGGCCTACGAGGCCGGCCACCTGGTGGTGCCCTGCATGCCCGAGGTGGCCACGCCCCTGCAGCAGCTGGCGCGGCAACCGGCGGTGACCATGACACAGCTGCGGGACGTGATCGAGATCGATCCCGCCCTGGCGGGCATCACCCTGCGCACCGCGCGCGAACAGGCGACACAGTCCCCGCACGCCATCACCCACCTGGGCGAGGCCTTCGCCCGCCTGAACGGCAGGCCCAGCACACTATTCCTTCAACGCCTCACCGCCCATCCCGTATTCCAGCCCGCCACGCCCGGTCTGCGGACCCGCATGCGCCACCTGTGGGAATCCGCCGTATCGGTCTCCCTGCTGAGCCGGGTGCTGGCAGGACAGACCCGCCATGTCGACCCCGCACAGGCCCGGCTCGCCGGCCTGCTCATTCACGTCGGGGCGACGGCCATCATCGATCATGTCAGCCGTCATGCCCTGCTGCACGAACCCGCCGAGCTCGATGCCGCCATCGCCGACCTGGAGGTCATGGTGGGCGAGCTGGTCCTGCGCACCTGGGGCCTGGGCGGCGAACTCGCCGCCACGCTGGATGAGTCCGGTGCCTGGCTGCGCGACCACAGCGGGCACTGCGACCTCTGCGACGTGGTCCTGCTCGCCCGCCGTCTGCACCTGGAGATCACCCGCCAGGATGACGACCTGCCGGATACCACCACCCTGCCGGCCTATGCCCGCCTCTGCCGGGAGAGCGACCGCCGCAACCTGACGGACTGGGCCCGCGAGGCCGGCGAGCAGGAGATCGCCCGCACCCTCGAACAGCTGCGCCAGCCCCCCTGCCGCTGATCGCCCGGAACCGCCCATCCGTCCGCCACCGCTGGCGGGAATGTAAAAGATCGTCAAGAAATGGGGGTAAACCGGTCACGGCAAGCCACTGAAACTTGTACAAAGTTCCGCCACAGGGTAGTTTTTGCGATGGGCTTCCCAATTTTCAGTTTTCGGGCGACTGGATTTTTCAATCGACGCGCCTTCCGACTCAAGAACAAACACGCATTGCAGGGTGATTCCATCATGAAAAAGAACCTACTCGCGCTGGGCGTGAGCATGGCGCTCGCGGGCGCCACTCAGCAGGCCATGGCGATCGACAACATCCGCATCAACGGCTTTCTCACCGCCGCGGCCACCTACGCCGACGCCGACAGCGCCTACAACATCGACCTGGCCTCCGACGACGTGCGCTTCGACGGCCGCGACAACCGCCTCGGCCTGCAGATCGGGGCCGACGTGAACGAACGCATGAGCTTCACCCTGCAGCTGCTCGCCCGTGCCGTGCCGGACAACTACAACGCCGAGGCCGACTGGGCCTTCGTCGGCTATCAGCTGACCGACGACGTCCAGGTACGCGCCGGCAAGGTCAAGTTCCCGACCTTCCTCGTCTCCGACTATCTCGAAGTGGGCTATGCCTACCCCTGGATCCGTCCGCCGCAGGAGGTGTACAGCCTCAACCCGATCACCTCGCTCTCCGGCCTGGACGTACTCTGGTATGTGCCGATCGGCGACAACAACCTGCTGATCCAGCCCTACTTCGGTAACTCCAGCGGTACCGGTTTCGTCACCGGGATGCAGGGCCCGGTGATCAACACGCTCGACCCCACAGTTAACGTTGGTACAGAAGTGGACTTCGAGGCGAAGAAGCTCGGCGGCATCAACGTGGCCCTGTCCACCGCCATCGGTACCTTCCGCGCCGGCTACCTCACCACCGAGGTCAGCTCCGACTTCGCTGGCGGCCTGATCGATGAAGACAAGGCCAGCTTCGCCAGTGTCGGCATGAACATCGACTGGAACAACTTCGTCGGCTATGCCGAGTGGGCCTCCCGCGACCAGGACGACGGCGCCGAATTCGGCTTCCCCGACCAGGAGGCCTGGTACGTGACGGCCGGCTACCGCTTCGGTGCTTGGCTGCCGAGCCTCACCTATGCCTCCCTCGCCGGCGGCGATCCGGATGACGCGAACGTCGAACTCTTCGACCAGGAGCAGACCTCGGTCACCCTCGGCCTGCGCTACGAGCTGGCCGCCGGTGCCGCGCTCAAGTTCGAGGCCACCCGCGTGGACGTGGAAGACGCGGCCACCGACTACGGCCTGTTCGACGGCCCGCTCAGCGAGGATTCCGCCAACATCTATAGCGTCGCCCTCGACGTGATCTTTTAAGAGGAGACGCCAATGAACTTCCTGAAGACACTCACCGTGGGCGCGGCACTTGCCGGCGCCCTGCTCTCCAACGCGGCCCTGGCCGAGCTGGCCATCATCGGCCACCCGGGCATCAGCCTGCGCGGTGTGAGCAACGACGAACTGGGCAAGGTGTATCTCGGTCAGAGCAGCAACCTCGGCGGCGTGAGCGTGAAGCCCGTCGACCAGGCCGAGGGCAGCAGCACCCGGGCCGAGTTCTACACCAAGGTGGTCGGCCAGAACGAAGGCCAGCTCAAGCGTTACTGGTCGCAGCGCATGTTCAGTGGCAAGGGCAAGCCGCCACCGAGCCTGGCCGACGATGCGGCCGTGAAGAACTGGGTCGCGAGCAACCCGGGCGGCATCGGCTACGTCGACGGCGGCGCCGTGGACGGCAGCGTGAAGGTACTGGCCATTATTCCGTAACCCCGTGCCGGCCGCGGGGCCCCGCCCCGCGGTCCGCCGGCCCACCGGTCAGGGTCGGTTCAGGCAGCTCCAGCATGATTCAAGACCGGTTTCTTCCTTGTAGAGGTAACAACGATGGTCCTGCGCACACTGACAGTTCTGGTTTTCGTGTGGCTGATTGCAGGGACCCCGGCCATGGCCGACGCCGCCTGGGAAGGCGTGTTCAATTTTCAGTCCAAGCTTGCCGAACAGGGCAATGCCGAATCGCAGTTCAAGCTTGGCGAGATGTACGAAGAGGGCCTGGGCGTCGAGCAGAGCGACGACCTGGCCAAGCAGTGGTATGGCAAGGCGGCCGCACAGGGCCATGCCGAGGCTGCCAGCCGACTGAACGACTACGACGCACGCAAGCAGGCGCGCCTGGGGCGCAGCAGCCAGGATCAGGCACGGCGCGAGGCCGAGGCACGCGAACAGGCGGCACGTGAACAGGCGCGCCGCGAGGCCGCCGCCCGCGAGCAGGCACAGCGCGAGGCCGAGGCGCGCGAGGCCGCCACGCGCGAGCAGGCACGTCGTGAGGCTGCCGCCCGCGAGCAGGCGCGCCGGGAAGCCGCCGCCCGTGAACAGGCCCGGCGCGAGGCCGCCGCCCGCGAACAGGCGGCGCGCGAGCAGGCGCGGCGCGAGGCCGAGGCGCGTCAACAGGCCGCGCGCGAGGCCGAGGCCCGGCGCCTGGCGGAAGAGCAGGCCGCACAGGAGGAAGCCGCCCGCAAGGAGCAGGAAAAGAGCTTCTCCACCGACCCCTGTGCCAGCCCGGCCGCGCGTTTCACCTCGACCTGCCGCGACCGCTAGCCATTCGATACCAACGGGACAGCCACAGAAGATCCCGCGTCACTGGATACAAGCCAATGAATACTTCCACGTCACTGCCGTCTGTCACCCGCCCGGCTCGACCGGGCGCCTTTTTCCTCCTGGGCCTTGCACTGCTGGCCATTGCACCGGGCCTGCAGGCCCAGGACCTCAGCACCTCCATGCTGCGCCTGGAACAGATGCAGGCCCAGGGCGGCGACATCGAGGCCCAGTTCGCCCTGGGGGCGCGCTATGAGGACGGCAACGGCATCGAGCCCGACCTCGGCGAGGCCATACGCTGGTATACCGAGGCGGCCGAGGGCGGCCATACCGAGGCCCAGTTCAAGCTCGGCCATTTCTACGAGCAGGGCCGCGGCGTCGCCGCCGATCCGGCCAAGGCCAAAGGCTGGTTCGAACTGGCGGCCACCAATGGCCATGCGGGTGCCCGCCAGCACCTGGCGGCCAAGGAACGAGAACGCATCGCCGCGGAGGCGCGCGAGGCCCAGCGCGCCATGGCCACCACCGCCCCGCGTCCGGCCCCGCGCCCTGCACCGGCACCCGCGCCACGCCGCGAGCCCGCACCGGCCAAGCCCGCCGCCCCCAGACCCGCCCCCACCCCCCCCCCCCCG
>JABURS010000025.1 GCA_014762505.1 Chromatiales bacterium
TTGCTCTTGAAGTCGTTGATGGCGGCCTTGATGGCATCCTCGGCCAGCACCGAACAGTGGATCTTCACCGGCGGCAGCTCCAGCTCCTCGGCGATCTGCGTGTTCTTGATCTGCGCCGCCTCGTCCAGCGTCTTGCCCTTCACCCACTCGGTCAGCAGGCTCGAGGACGCAATCGCCGAGCCGCAGCCGTAGGTCTTGAACTTGGCGTCTTCGATCACGCCGGATGCGTTCACCTTGATCTGCAGCTTCATCACGTCGCCGCAGGCCGGCGCACCCACCATGCCGGTGCCCACGCTGGCGTCGCTCTTGTCCAGCGAACCAACGTTGCGCGGGTTTTCGTAGTGGTCGATTACCTTGTCGCTGTAGGCCATGTCACTGCCTCCTCTTCAACGTTCAATCTGGCGCGGGCCACTTGCCGGCCGTGCGCCGCGTTTGCTTGCCACCCGCCGGCACTGGCCCGCGGGTCTGGAATCACTTGCCTAGTGGGCGACCCACTGCACGCTCTTCAGGTCGATGCCTTCCTGGTACATCTCCCACAGCGGCGACAGTTCACGCAGCTTGGTCACCGCCTTCTTCACCAGCTCGATGGTGTAGTCGATCTCCTCGGCCGTGGTGAAGCGCCCGATGGAGAAACGGATCGAGCTGTGCGCCAGTTCGTCGTCGCGCCCCAGCGCACGCAGCACGTAGCTCGGCTCCAGGGAGGCCGAGGTGCAGGCCGAGCCCGAGCTCACCGCGATGTCGCGCAGCGACATGATCAGGCTCTCGCCCTCGACGAAGTTGAAGCTCACGTTCAGGTTGTGCACCACCCGCTGCTCCAGGTCGCCGTTGAGGTACACCTCCTCCATGTCGTTGAGACCCGCCCACAGGCGGTCGCGCAGCATGCGGATGCGTTCGTTCTCGGTGGCCATCTCCTCTTTGGCGATGCGGAACGCCTCGCCCATGCCCACGATCTGGTGCGTGGGCAGGGTGCCCGAGCGCATGCCGCGCTCGTGGCCGCCACCGTGCTGCTGTGCCTCCAGCCGCACCCGCGGCTTGCGCCGCACGTACAGCGCACCGATCCCCTTGGGACCGTAGATCTTGTGCGCGGAGAAGCTCATCAGATCCACTTTCATCGCCTCCAGGTCGATCGGCACCTTGCCCGCCGACTGCGCGGCGTCGACGTGGAAGATGATGCCGCGCTCGCGGCAGATCTCGCCGATGGCGGCGATGTCCTGGATCACGCCGATCTCGTTGTTCACGTGCATGATCGACACCACCGTGGTGTCGTCGCGCAGCGCGGCCTGGAAGGCCTCCAGGTCCAGCAGACCGTCCTCACGGGGATCGAGATAGGTGACCTCGAAGCCTTCACGCTCGAGCTGCCGGCAGGTGTCCAGCACCGCCTTGTGCTCGGTCTTCATGGTGACCAGGTGCCGGCCCTTCTTCTGGTAGAAGTGCGCCGCGCCCTTGATCGCCAGGTTGTCGGATTCGGTCGCCCCGGAGGTCCAGACGATCTCCTTGGGGTCGGCGTTCACCAGCGCCGCGACCTGCGCGCGCGCCGTCTCCACCGCCTCTTCCGCCTGCCAGCCGAACGGGTGGCTGCGCGAGGCCGGGTTGCCGAACAGACCGTCCGGCGTCAGGTACGCACACAGCTTCTCCGCCACGCGCGGGTCCGCCGGCGTCGTCGCCGAGTAATCCAGATAGATCGGAAGCTTGATG
>JABURS010000026.1 GCA_014762505.1 Chromatiales bacterium
TAACCCCTAAGGCCTCACGCCTCACGCCTCACTCCTCACTCCTCACTCCTCACTCTTCTCTCATCTCCCCTTGAACCCTGCACCCGCAGGCGGTAGCTTTCCCCCTCCACACAAGCCCGCAAGCACAGCGTATGCGCATCCATCTCCACGCCCTGGGCTGCCGCCTCAACGAGGCGGAGCTCGAGACCTGGGCCCGGCAGTTCAAGGCCGGGGGCCACGGCATCGTCGCCGCCCCCGAGGCGGCCGACGTGGTGGTGCTCAACACCTGCGCGGTGACCCAGGAGGCGGTGCGCAAGTCGCGCCAGCTCATCAAGCGGGCACACCAGGCCAACCCGTCCGCGCGCCTGGTGGTGAGCGGCTGCTACGCCTCGCTGGAGCCCGACAGCGCCGCCGAAACCCTGGGGGTGGACCTGGTCGTGGAGAATCCCGACAAGGACCGCCTGGTGGAAATCACGGCGCGAGAGCTGGATCTTCCCTTGATGCCGGCGATTGCCACGGAACCGGGCGAGACCTCGCTGTTCACCCGCGGCCGGCATCGCGCCTTCATCAAGGTGCAGGACGGCTGCCGCTACCGCTGCACCTTCTGCATCGTCACGCGCGCCCGCGGCGAGGAGCGCAGCCGTCCGATCGCCGACATCGTGGAGGAGATCAACGCCCTGGTGGCCCAGGGCGTGCAGGAGGCCGCGCTCACCGGGGTGCACGTCGGCGGCTACGGCAGCGATCTGGGTACCGACCTGAGCGCCCTGATTGCGGCGATCCTGGCCGACACCGACCTGCCGCGCCTGCGCCTGGCCTCAGTGGAACCCTGGGATCTGCCGGAGGATTTCTTTGCCCTGTTCGACAACCCGCGCCTGATGCCGCACATGCACCTGCCGCTGCAAAGCGGTTCGGACACGGTGCTGCGGCGTATGGCACGGCGCTGCAAGACGGCGGAATTCGAGCGACTGGTCACCGAGGCGCGCACCCAGATACCCGGCTTCAATGTCACCACCGACATCATCGTGGGCTTTCCCGGCGAGACCGAGAGCGAATGGGCCGAGAGCCGGGACTTCGTCGGGCGCATCGGCTTCGGCCATTTGCACATCTTTGCCTACTCGCCCCGCGCGGGAACCAAGGCCGCCACCCTCCCCGGCCGCATCGACAAGGCCACGCAGAAGGCCCGCAGCCGCGAGCTGCATGCACTCGGTGCCCGGCTGCGCAGGGAGAGCCTCGAGACGATGCGAGGCGAACAGGCGGAGGTGCTCTGGGAACGGCCGTGGCAGACGGGTACACCGGGCGAGGTGATCTACACGGGCTATACGCCGAATTTCCTGCGGGTAGAGATGCCGGGGCCGGTCGACTGGGATCTTGAAAACCGCATCACCCGCGTGCGACTGGCCGCACTGAATCCGGAGGCGGATGCGCTGCTGGCCGAGCCGGCCTGATGAGAAAGGGGAGAAAATGGTGGGTCGTGAAGGATTCGAACCTTCGACCATCGCATTAAAAGTGCGGTGCTCTACCAACTGAGCTAACGACCCACGCGAAGGCGCATAGTTTACACGGCCTTAGCGGAATCACAACCCCTCAGGGACGCCGCCTTCACCATCCCCGGAAACGCACAAGGCCCCGCCAGAGCGGGGCCTTGTGCGTTTCCGGATGACGGATCGATCAGATCGCTTCGAGCTTGCGCAGCCCCTTGGGCAGCAGCCTGAAATCGACCAGCGAGGTGACGAGCGCCTTGAGGAAGGTCGCCTCGTCCTCGTACACCAGCTTGTAGTACTGGATCTTCATGGTGAGCGCACTGCCCAGCACGATGCCGCCGAAGGCGATGAACGAACCCAGGGCCAGCGTGGAGAGGCCGGTGATGCCCTGACCAATGGTGCAGCCCATGGCGAGCACGCCGCCGAAGCCCATCAGCACGGCACCGATCACGTGGTTGGCGAAGTCACGCAGATTGGCGAACCACTCGACGCGGAAGCCCTTGCTCACGATCGCCCAGAGGAAGGAACCCAGGATCACGCCGAGCAGGGCCATCACGCCGAAGGTGAGATAGCTGCTGCTGAAGCCGGCAGCGGTGTAGCCCAGGGTCTGGCCCATCGGGTTGATGAAGGTGTAGGACTGCGCGGCCAGCGCGGCGGTGCTTGCCGGCTTGCCTTCCGGGGAATCGGCGAGGAAGGCCCAGTCGGAGGCAAAGCCCTGCAGGGTATAGGTCTCGCCGCCGCCCATGCTGATGATCGCGTTGCTCGACACCCACCAGGCACCGAAGACGGCCAGGCCGACCACGAGGCCGCCGAGGATGTTGTCGAAACTGCCGCGGAAATCCTTCGACTTGAAGACGAAGAACAGCAGGGCCAGGGCGAGGATACCGCCGATGACCAGGCGCGCAGTCACCTCGGACTCGGGTCCGGCGACCAGGGAGCCCAGGTCCTGACCGTTGGCGAGATTCACCGACAGCGGATTCATCCACGGGTAGAACAGTACCGAGTAGAGGGTCTTGTCGCTGCCCGGGAAGGGGTTGGTCATGAAATAGGCGATCACGGCGATGATGAGCAGCACCACGATCGACTTGATGTTGCCGCCACCGATACGGATCAGGGTCTTCTGGCCGCAGCCGCTGGCCAACGTCATGCCGATACCGAACAGGATGCCGCCGATGAGGTTCTCGGCCCAGATGAAGTTGCTACCACGGTAGGGCGGGAAGGCACCGTCGGCGTCCACCGCACCGAAGAACTCGAACAGCACCACGCCGACCATGGCCACGGCAATGGCCAGTACCCAGGCACGGAAGCGACCGAAATCGCCCATGTTGACCATGTCGGAGACGGCCCCCATGGTGCAGAAGTTGGTCTTGTTGACCACGGCGCCCATGATCAGGGCGAGTATGAAGGCCCCCCACAACAGGAAGGACTGGGCCTCGGCAAAGCTTTCGAACGCCATTGAATCGTTTCCTCCAAACACGCTTTTCTCGGAGCGGCTGAAACCGCGACTGACGCGGGCCGTCCGGACAAAGACTCGTTAGCTGCCACCCACTGTTCATGCGGGTGCGTTTTCAGTCGTCGGTGGATGCCTGTGACCGGCGGGTTATTCCACGCGTGACGAACGGATATCCGTTGGCGAGTAACGGGTAATTATAAAACGTGAGCTGGCTCACGTCATCCTTGTCCCGGGTGGGGGAATCAGTCGCGGTAGCGCGTCGGGTCCGGCAAACCGGCCGCCCTGAAGCCATCGGCCCGCAGGCGGCAGGAATCGCAGGCCCCGCAGGCGCGGCCCTCGAGGTCGGCGGCATAGCAGGAGACGGTCAGGCCGTAGTCCACACCGAGCGCGGTGCCGCGACGGATGATCTCGGCCTTGGTGAGGTCGATGAGCGGGCTCTGGATGTGAAACCGCTCGCCCTCCACCCCCGCCCGGGTGGCGAGGTTGGCGAGCTGCTCGAAGGCCTGGATGAATTCGGGCCGGCAGTCCGGGTAGCCGGAATAGTCCACCGCGTTGACGCCGATGTGGATCTCCCGGGCCCCGAGCACCTCGGCCCAGCCCAGCGCCACCGCCAGGAACACCGTGTTGCGGGCCGGCACATAGGTGACAGGGATCCCCTCGGTGGGGGTGGTCGGCACGTCGATGCGGGGGTCGGTCAGTGCCGAGCCGCCGATGGCCGAGAGGTCCAGGTCAACGATCTTGTGCTCCACCGTCCCCAGGGCCTGGGCCACGCGTTCGGCAGCGGCCAGTTCGGCCGAGTGACGCTGGCCATAGCGGAAGCTCAACGCATGGCAGGCCCGGCCCGCGGCACGCGCCATGGCCAGCACGGTGGCCGAGTCCAGGCCTCCGGAGAGCAGCACTACCGCCTTATCGGGCTGCCTGTCTTCGCTCATCGTCCGGGCTCGTCGCCCCAGAGGAGCTTGTGCAGCTGGAGCTGGAAGCGTACCGGCAGGCGGTCGGCCACGATCCAGTCGGCCAGCTCGCGCGCATCGAGCTGGCCGAAGGAGGGCGAGAACAGCACCTCGCAGCGGCGCGCGAGTTCGAACTCCACCAGCTTGCGTTTCGCCCAGTCGTAGTCCTCGCGCGAGCAGATGACGAACTTCACCTGATCCCGCTCGCCGAGCTCGCTGATATTCGCGTAGAGATTGCGGGCCTCCTCGCCGGACCCCGGGGTCTTGAGGTCCATCACCCGCATCACCCGGGGATCGACCCCGGCGATGTCACGTGCCCCGCTGGTCTCCAGCGAGACCGCGTATCCGGCATCACATAACCGGGAGAGCAGCGGCAGACAGGCCTTCTGCGCCAACGGCTCACCGCCGGTCACGCAGACATGCGACACCCCGTGGCCCGTGACCGTGTCGACGATGGTATCGAGATCCATCCACTCGCCGCCCGTGAAGGCATAGGCCGTGTCGCAGTACTGGCAACGCAACGGGCAGCCTGTCAGGCGCACGAACACCGTGGGCCAGCCTACAGTACACGACTCGCCCTGCAGGGAGAGGAAGATCTCGGTGATACGCAGACGCCCCGCGTCCGCGTTTCCCGTGACGTCGTCCACGCCCCCGATGCTGGCAACCCCGGTGGTCGGCACGCTAGTGGCCCTCCCGCTGCATGCGGGCCAGACGCTCGTCGGCCAGGCGGGCGACACTGCTGCCGGCGTGCTTCGCCTTCACGTCATTGAGCGCCTCGCGCGCCTTGGCCCACTCACCCAGCTCGTAATAGGTGAAGCCGAGCTTGAGGCGGGCATCCGGCACCTTGTTGCTGTCGGGATACTGGTCCAGCACCTTGCGAAACTCGCCCACGGCCGCCGGGTAGTCCCTGGAGACGTAGTTCGCCTCGCCCAGCCAGTACTGGGCATTGGCCGCATAGCCGCTCTGCGGATAGCGCGCGAGGAAGCCCCGGAAGGCCTCGATGGCCTGCGGATACTGGCCGTCCTTGAGCAGGTTGAAGGCATCGCGGTAGGCATCGCGCTCGCCGGCCGGCGCCACGCCCGTTGCCGGCGCCGCCTCTGCACCGGACGAGGCAGCAGGCGCCGGGGCCGCCCCCGGCAACGGCGAGGCGGGTGTCGCCACCGGCGGCGCGGCAGACGCCGGGGCCTCGGCCGCTGCCTGAATACGGCGATCGAGGTCGAGATAGAGCTCGCGCTGGCGCGACCGGAGCGTCTCCACCTCGTGGCGCAGCTCCTCGTTCTGGCCGCGCAGCTGCCGCAGCTCCTCCTGCATGGCATCCAGACGTGTCGCCATCTCCAGCAGGGCGTTGTTGGACATGAGGCGGTCGATACGCTCCATGCGGGCTTCCAGCGCCCCCAGGCGCTCGTCGGTGCGCCGGTCGGCCCAGGCCGGCACGGCCAGCACCGTCAGCACGAGGCCGGCAAAGAGCGCCCGCCCCAGGCCCCTATTCATAGACCAGCTCCACGCGCCGGTTCAGACGCCAGGCCGCCTCGTCATGGCCGAAGGCCACCGGCAGCTCTTCACCGAAGCTCACCACCTCGACCTGGTCGTTGCCCACGCCCTGGAAGCGCAGCAGGCGCTCCACCGCCTTGGCACGGCGCTCACCGAGGCCGACGTTGTACTCGCGACTGCCGCGCTCGTCGGCATGACCTTCCACGCGCATGCGTCGCTGCGGATTGTCGGCCAGGTACTTGCCGTGGGCGGCGATGAGGTCGAGGTATTCCTCGGCCACCTGGCTGCTGTCGAACTCGAAGTAGATGGTGCGCTTCGACAGCGGGCTGGCCGGATCATCCAGCGGGCTGGCGGCAAGCTGGCCATCAGCGCCCAGTCCCATGCCCTCGGACTCGGGGCCGGCACCGGCGGCAGCGCCCTCGGCGCCCTCGCCCTCCCTCACCGCATTGGGGTTGGGACAGCCGGCCAGTACCAGGGTGGCCAGCAGCAGGACAGCAAGACCGTAGGTTTTCATGCGTCGATCCTCCATTCAGATCGTTCAGTACAGGCCAGCTTGCGGGGTTCCGCAAGGGCTATTGATAAAACGGTGACCAGGCCGGCTCGCGCACCTCGCCCTCTTCCAGCACCAACAGCTGGTGCACGCCGCCATCCTCGCTCACGGCCGCGAGCACACCCCGGCCGCCCTCGCGCGTGGCGTAGATGATCATGCGCCCGTTGGGTGCGAAGCTCGGCGATTCGTCCAGGCCGCCGCGCGTCAGCACGCGCGAGTAGCCGGTCTTCAGGTCCTGCACGGCGAGGCGGAACTGGTTGCCCTGTCCGCGCACCATCACCACCTTGTCGCCCCTGGGCGAGACCTCGGGAGCGGCATTGTAGCTGCCGTCGAAGCTCAGGCGCGTGGCCCGGCCGCCGCTCGCCGGCACCTGGTAGAGCTGCGGCGCACCGCTGCGGTCCGAGGTAAAGACGATGGCGCGCCCGTCCGGGGTCCAGCTCGGCTCGGTGTCGATGCCGCGGTCGAAGGTCAGCCGCGTGAGGCGTCGGCTGGCGAGCTCCAGCACGTGGATCTCCGGGTCGCCGCTCTCCGACAGGGTCAGGGCCAGGCGCCGCCCATCCGGCGACCAGGCCGGCGCGCCGTTGATGCCGGCGCGCTCGGAGACCTTCTCCCGCTCGCCCGTGGCCACATCCTGGATATATATCGCCGAGCGGTTGCCCTCGAAGGAGACGTAGGCGATGCGCCGCCCGTCGGGCGACCAGGCCGGCGACATCAGCGGGCGCATGGAGCGGCGGATCACGCGCGGATTGAAGCCGTCGGCGTCCGCCACCTGCAGCAGGAATTCGCGCCTGCCGCCATCCTCCTGCGTGGTGACATAGGCCACGCGGGTATTGAAGGCCCCGCGCTCGCCGATCAGGGTCTCGTAGATGTAGTCGCTGATCTGGTGGGCCGCGCGGCGCAGATCCTGGCTGCGCGCCGGGATGCTGTAGCCGGTGAGCTGGCGGGCCTGCAGCACGTTGAAGAGCTGGAACTGCACCGTGTAACCCCCCTGGGCAGTCTCCACCAGGCGACCGACCACCACGTGGTCGATGCCCTGCTTGCGCCAGGTCGCGAAATCGATCGCCTGCCCGCTGGTCGGCCGCTGGGGGAAGCTCGTCGCCGGCAGCGGCCGGAACTGGCCGGAGCGCGCGAGGTTGGCCTCGATGATGGCCGTGATGTTCTCCGGTGCCGACGTGCTGCCCTCGAAGCCGAAGGGCACGATGGCGATGGGCAACGCGCTCTCCACCCCCTGGGTGATGCGGATTTCGAGCTTGGCCTGGGCACTGCCGGCAACCGCCAGCAGGCCGAGCAACAGCATGAGGGTCAGCTTCTTCATGATTGGTCCGGGTCGAATACGATTTCCAGTTCGGTGTCGAACAGCTCCTCGCGCGGCGGCGACGGCAGCGGATCGGAACGCCACACGGCATCCAGTACCGAGCGGCAGAAGGCGTCGTTGCCCTCGCAGCGCAGCATCTTCACCTCGGTGATGAAACCACCGCGCGCCTGGCGTACCAGCAGGCGTGCCCGCTGGTTGTTGGGCGCGCCGATCGGGCGCTCCCAGTTGCCCTGGATACGCGCCACGATGGCCGCCAGGTACTCGTCACGCAGGGAGGCCAGCTGGGCATTGCGGCGGGCGTCTGCCTCTGCCTGGGCCTTGGCCTCGGCGCGACGGCGGGCCGCCTCCTGCAGGGCGGCCTCCTCGGCCGCCAGTGCCGCCGCGAGCCGCTTCTGCTCGGCCTGGCGTTCCGCCTCTGCACGCTTCTGCGCCTCGAGTTCCTGCTGACGCCTGAGTTCGGCCTGACGCTTCGCCTCGGCCTCCGCCCGCGCCTGCTCCTGACGGGCCTTTTCCTCGGCCGCGCGTTTCGCCTCCGCCGCCTTTTTGGCCTCGGCCTCACGCCGGGCCTGCGCCTGGCGCGCCTGTTCCTCGGCCGCACGCCGGGCCTCCGCCTCGCGACGTCGTTGCGCCTCGGCCTCCTGGCGCCGGCGTTCTGCCGCGGCCGCGGCCTCCTGCTCGCGTCGCTTCGCCTCCTCGAGGCGGTTCAACGCCGCGTCGTATTCCGCACCGCTGATGGCCACGGCCTCGACGATCTGCGGTGCCGGGGCAGGCTCCCCCGCGGTCGGCGCCTCGAAGTCAAACGTGACCAGCAACAGCAGCACCGCGATCGCATGCAGTGCGATGGCGATGCCCAGGGCCGAGGGGTGATGGCGGATATCCTGCCACATCGCGCCCCTACCGCGCATCGTCGGGTGGCGGGTCGGTGATCAGCCCGACCTTGTCGAGCCCCGCCTGCTGCAGGATGACCATGGCCTCGACCACGCGCTGGTACTCCACGTGGCGATCGCCGCGCACGTAGGCGGGCATCTGGGCGTTCTTTGCCAGCCGCGCGCGCACCGTCTCCGCCAGCTCGTCGGCCGACAGGCGCCTGCCGCCCTCGACGAAGAACTGGCCGTTGCGATCCACCACCACCACCAGCGCCTCGGGCAGCTCCGCATCATCCGTCATGGGCCTGGCGGATGCCTGCGGCAGATCGACGTCCACACCGGTCTGCAGCAGGGGCGCAGTGACCATGAAGATCACCAGCAGCACCAGCATCACGTCGATATAGGGCACGACGTTGATCTGTGACATCGGACGACGGCGGTTGGGGCGGGCCATGGCTGACCTCAGACCGTCGCCGTCGGGCTGTCGGGCTGGTGTGCGAGCGCCTGGCGCTGCAGCAGCGTGGTGAATTCCTCGAGGAAGTTGTCGTAGCGATTCACCAGCCGCTCGACGTCATCGGCATAGCGGTTGTAGGCGACCACGGCCGGGATGGCCGCCACCAGGCCGATGGCAGTGGCGATCAGGGCCTCGGCTATCCCGGGCGCGACCGCCGAGAGCGTGGCCTGGGTGGCGCCCGACAGGGCCATGAAGGAGTTCATGATCCCCCACACGGTACCGAACAGCCCGACATAGGGGCTGGTGGAACCGACGGTGGCGAGGAACGAGAGATAGGTCTCCAGGGCATCGATCTCGCGCGACATGGTCACGCGCATGGAGCGATGCACGTTGTCCGAGATGGTCATCGGTGTGAGGCGCTGCTGCTTGTGCAGGCGGGCATACTCGCGAAACCCCGAGACGAAGATCTGTTCGATGGCCGAGGCCTCGTCCTTCTTCTTCGTCTGCTCGAAGAGCTGGGCGAGATCGATGCCGGACCAGAAGCGGTCCTCGAAGGTCTCGGCAGCGGCACGCGCCGCGCGCAGCACCCGCCACTTGATGACGATGACCGTCCAGGACAGCACCGAGGCGAGCACCAGTACCAGCATCACCAGCTGGACCACCAGGCTGGCATCGCCAATCAATCCGAGTACCGACATTTCAGGCGTCACGTGAGAGTGCCTCCAGCAAGTCCTTGGGCATGGGTTTGGGACGGAACGTCTCTGCGTCCAGCGACGCAATCTTGATCCTGCCGCTGGTCAGAAGTTCCGCGTCATCGGCACGGAGAATCTGCTGGTCGAAGACCACGTTCGCGCGCCCCGAGTTGTGCACCGTCGAGCGCACCGTCAGCTGTTCGTTGAAACGCGCCGGACGCAGGTAATCCACGCTGGCCGAACGCACGGCGAAGATCACGCCGGCATCACGAATCAGCGCATCCTGCTCAAAGCCGAGCGCCCGCAGCCATTCGGTGCGGGCACGCTCCATGAACCTGAGATAATTGGCGTAGTAGACGACGCCCCCCGAATCCGTGTCCTCGTAGTAAACGCGTACTGTCCAGTCGAATGTCTGCACGAGGTTTCCTTATCGGAGCCAAGACTAGGGAAAAAGTTTCCCGGTGAATGCGAACGCGTTAACTCTCCGCGTCGAAAAGATCCGGCGTGGATTCCGACACCGTCACAGTTTTCGGTTTCAGCCCGAAGTGGCGGTAGGCATTCGCGGTGGCCACGCGGCCGCGGGTGGTCCGCATGAGGAAGCCCTGCTGGATGAGATAGGGCTCGAGCACGTCCTCGATGGTGCCGCGCTCCTCGCCGATGGCCGCCGACAGGCTGTCGATGCCCACCGGCCCGCCATCGAACTTCTCGATCACCGCCAGCAGCAGGCGACGGTCCTGGGCGTCGAAGCCATAGTCGTCCACGTTCAGCAGATCCAGGGCACGATCGGCCATCTCGCGGGTGATGTGCCCGTCGCCCTTCACCTGCGCGTAGTCGCGCACGCGCCGCAGCAGGCGGTTGGCGATACGCGGTGTGCCGCGCGAACGCTTGGCGATCTCCTGCGCCCCGCCGGCCTCGATCTGCGCACCGAGGATACCGGCCGAGCGGGTGACGATGGCGGTGAGGTCCGCGGCCGAATAGAACTCCAGGCGCTGCACGATGCCGAAGCGGTCGCGCAGCGGCGAGGTCAGCAGCCCCGCGCGCGTGGTCGCGCCCACCAGGGTGAAGGGCGGCAGGTCGAGCTTGATGGAGCGTGCGGCCGGGCCCTCGCCGATGACGATGTCGAGCTGGAAGTCCTCCATCGCCGGGTACAGCACCTCCTCCACCACCGGGCTCAGACGATGGATCTCGTCGACGAACAGCACGTCGTGGGGCTCGAGGTTGGTGAGCAGGGCCGCGAGATCGCCGGGCTTTTCCAGCACCGGGCCCGAGGTGTGGCGCATGGCCACGCCCAGCTCGTTGGCGATGATGTGCGAGAGCGTGGTCTTGCCCAGGCCCGGCGGGCCGAAGATGAGCACGTGATCCAGTGCCTCGCCACGCGCGCGGGCGGCGGAGATGAAGATCTCCATCTGCTCCTTCACCGCGGGCTGGCCGACGTAATCGGCCAGCGCCTGCGGACGGATGGATTCCTCGACGGCCCGTTCCTCGGGCAGTTCGCCGGCGCCGATGAGGCGGTCGTCGTCCATGCCCGGGGTCATTTCACGCTGGCCTTGAGGGCATCACGGATGATGTCCTCGCTGCGCCGGTCGGCGTGCTCGACGCGGCTCACCATGCGGCTCGCCTCCTGCGGCTTGTAGCCCAGCGCGATCAGGGCCTGCACGGCCTCCTCCACCGCATCGGCCGGCAGGGCCGCGACGGGCGCCGCGCCGCCGGTAACAGGCGGCAGGCCTTCGCCGGCATCCACCGCCTTCTCCACCCGGTCGCGCCTCTCCACAATCAGGCGTTCGGCGGTCTTCTTGCCGATACCCGGCAGGCGGGTGAGCGCGGCGGCGTCGTTCATCATCACGCAGCGGCGGAACTCGGCGGCGTTCATGCCCGAGAGGATGGCCAGGGCCATCTTCGCCCCCACGCCGTTGACTTTGAGCAGGGCACGGAACATCTCGCGCTCGCCCTCGCTGGCGAAGGCGTAGAGGATATGCGCATCCTCGCGTACCAGCAGGTGGGTGAAGAGCGTGGTGGCACTGCCCGTCTCGGGCAGGCCGTAGAAGGTGGACATGGGCGCCTCCAGCTCGTAGCCGACGCCGTTGACGTCGAGCAGGAGCTGCGGCGGGCGCTTGTACACTATCTCGCCGCGCAGGCGTCCGATCATCGTCTTCTCCCCGAAAGGGCCGGCACGCGGGCCAGCGTGGAACCGGTGTGGGCATGGCACAGGGCCACGGCCAGGGCATCGGCGGTGTCGGCCTGCAGCGGGCCCTTCAGCCCCAGCAGCATGCGCCCCATGTGCTGCACCTGGGCCTTGTCCGCCCCGCCGGTGCCGACGATGGCGAGCTTGACCTCGGTGGGCGTGTACTCGGCCACCGTGAGCGCGTGACTGACGCCGGCACAGATGGCCGCACCGCGCGCCTGGCCGAGCTTGAGGGCGGAACTGGCGTTCTTGGACACGAACACGTTCTCGATGGCCATCTCCATGGCGCCCTCGCCCGTCATGTGTTCGCCGAGCACAACTCCCACCTCGCGGAAGATCATCCCCAGCCGCTCCGGCAGCGTGTCCCCGGTGACGCGGATACAGCCGCTGGCGACATGCCGGCTGCGGCGCCCGTCGCTGTCGATGATGCCGTAGCCCGTGATGCGTGAGCCCGGATCGATACCCAGTATGCGGATCATGTCATCGCCGCGCGGCCAGTGCCCCAGCGGGGCTAGCCGTTGGCCGCCTCGTCGAAGACCTCGTCCGGGAAGTCGGCGTTGGTGTAGACCTCCTGCACGTCGTCCAGGTCTTCCAGCACGTCGATCATGCGCATCACCTTCTCGGCGGTCTCCAGGTCCATGGGAGAGAGGGTGTCGGCGCGCATCGTGACCTCGGCGTTGTCGGGCGCGAGGCCGGCGCCCTCGATGGCGGCCTTCACCTCGGCATAGGCCTCTGGGGTGGTGAGCACGTCGATGGAACCGTCGTCGTTGTTGACGATGTCCTCGGCGCCCGCCTCCAGCGCGACCTCCATGATGCGGTCCTCGTCGGCGCCGGGAGCGAAGCTGATTATGCCGGTCTTGTTGAACATGTAGGCCACCGAGCCGTCGGTGCCGAGATTGCCGCCGGCCTTGGTGAAGGCGTGGCGCACCTCGGAGACGGTGCGGTTGCGGTTGTCGGTGAGACAGTCGACCATCACCGCCACGCCGGAGGGGCCGTAGCCCTCGTAGCGGACCTCTTCGTAGATGATGTCTTCGTCGAGTTCACCCGAGCCGCGCTTGGCGGCCTTCTCGATGGTGTCCTTGGGCATGTTGGCGCCCAGCGCACGGTCCCAGGCCAGGCGCAGGCGCGGATGCACGTTGGGATCGGAGGTCTTGCCCTCGCGCGCGGCCACCGTGATCTCGCGGATCAGCTTGGTCCAGATCTTGCCGCGCTTCTTGTCGTTGGCCGCCTTCTTGTGCTTGATGTTGGCCCATTTACTGTGTCCAGCCATAACTCACTCTCGATGAAACGAAAACTGGCGGGATTTTACCATAGGGGACCGGGGCATCGCCGCCCCGACCGGTCAGAATCGCCCCTGTGCCAGGTAGTGACAGACGGCCTCGGCCACCGGGCGCACGAACAGCATCTGGGTATGGCTGTAGGGCACCTCCAGGTGATGGTTCACGGCCGGCGAGATCGTCTCGCGCAGGCAGACCGTGCCGTCGTTGGGCCGCGCCAGGCGGTTGAGCACCAGCAGGCCGAAGCCGATACCGCGGTTGCCGGCGATCATGCCCAGCGGGCGCATCCCCTTCCAGCGCGGCGCATCCCCCAGCAGGCCCCGCTCGACGGCGCGCCCGAGCAGCGGGCGCGCCGGGGCAATGCGGTGGATCTTGCGCGCCAGGGAGGAGCCGTTGAGGGGCGTGCCCAGCATCAGCACGCGCCCGGGGCGCTGGTCGGGGAAACGGTCGAAGAGGTGCAGCAGCACGATGCCGCCCAGGCTGTGGGCCACCAGGTGCACCACGTCGGCATCGAGCCGCTCGAGAAAGGCCTGCAGGCGCACGGCGTTCTGCTGCGGCGTATGCAGCAGGCTGTGATAGCTGAACTGGCGGCAGTCGTAGCCGCAGGCCCGCACGCGCCGACGCAACAGGGCCTGTTCCAGCCCGTTGACCCAGATACCGTGGACGAAGACGACGACTTCTTTCATGTGCTGGCTTTCATGTGCTGGCTTTCATACGTTGGCCTTCATGAGCCGGCCTTCAGGGCGCTTGCGCTGCGGGATGCGTGCCGGGAGCCGGCGGCAATGCAAGAATCGCCTCCCGGTTGGTCCAGGAGAATACCCGCGCGGCGGCGGCCTGTCGCGGCACCCATTCACAGGCATCGTGTTCGGCGGGATTGAGCCGGATGGCGGGTCGCCCGGCAACCGGCACGCGAAACACGGTCTCGCTGTTCTCGGTCACCGCCGGCGCGTAGCGCGCCCGCCATTCCGGGCGGATGGGGAAGCGGTTCGTAGGCCCGCAGGCCTCGACCGGGAGGTCGAGCCCCGTCTCCTCGAAAAGCTCGCGCCGGGCGGCCGCCCCGGCCGCCTCGCCCCATTCCAGGCTGCCGGTGACCGACTGCCAGAAGCCCGCCGGCTGCACGCGGCGCAGCAGCAGGACCTCGTCCAGGTCGTTGTAGACAACCACCAGCACGGATTCGGGACGCTTGTAGGCAGTGGGCTCGGTCACGGGCGCGGGCATACGGGATTTGCCCCCAGCTTATCAGGTGCCGGCCACCGGATGCGACGAGGGCCGCACGTGGCGGCCCTCGTCATGGCTTGGCTGCGGGCGCGGCTCAGCCCTGGCGACGGATGCGCAGGTTCAGTTCGCGCAGCTGCTGCTCGCTGACGCCCGCCGGGGCGTCGGTGAGCGGACAGGCCGCGGTCTGGGTCTTGGGGAAGGCCATCACGTCGCGGATGGAGGAGCTGCCGGTCATGAGCATGACCAGGCGGTCCAGGCCGAAGGCGATGCCGCCATGCGGCGGGCAGCCGTACTTGAGCGCGTTGATGAGGAAGCCGAACTTGAGCTCGGCGTCCTCGTCGGAGATGCCCAACAGCTTGAAGACCTCGCGCTGCATCTCCGGGCGGTGGATACGCACCGAGCCGCCACCGACCTCGGTGCCGTTGAGCACCATGTCGTAGGCACGGGACAGCACCTGCCCCGGGTTGTCGTGCAGGGCCGCCGGGTCATCGACGCTGGGGGCGGTGAAGGGGTGATGCAGGGCCACCCAGCGACCGTCCTTCTCGTCGAACTCGAACATGGGGAAGTCGACCACCCACAGCGGCCGCCAGCCGTGCTCGACCAGGCCGAGGTCATGGCCGACCCGGACGCGCAGCGCGCCCAGGGCCTCGTTGACCACGCGGGCCCTGTCGGCGCCGAAGAAGATGATGTCGCCGTTCTCCGCGCCGGTACGGCGCAGGATCTCGTCCACCACCTCGTCCGGGAAGAACTTGACGATCGGCGACTGCAGGCCCTCGCGGCCGGCGGCCTTGTCGTTGACCTTGATCCAGGCCAGGCCCTTGGCGCCGTAGCGGCCGACGAAGCTCGTGTAGTCGTCTATCTCCTTGCGCGAGAGCTCACCGCCCTTGGGCACGTGCAGCGCGGCGATGCGACCCTGCGGGTCGTTGGCCGGGCCGGAGAAGACCTTGAAGTCCACGTCCTTCATGACGTCGGTGAGCTCGGTGAGCTCCAGCGGGATGCGCAGGTCCGGCTTGTCCGAGCCGTAGCGCTGCATGGCCTCGGCGTAGGTCATGCGCGGGAAGCTGGTCGGCAGCGGCACCTCCAGCACCTGGGCGAAGAGCTCGCGGATCATCTCCTCCATCAGCCCCATGATCCCCTCTTCGTCCATGAAGGTGGTCTCGATGTCGAGCTGGGTGAACTCGGGCTGACGGTCGGCGCGCAGGTCCTCGTCGCGGAAGCAGCGCACGATCTGGTAGTAGCGGTCCATGCCGCCCATCATCAGCAACTGCTTGAAGATCTGTGGCGACTGCGGCAGGGCGAAGAACTCGCCCGGATGGGTACGGCTGGGCACCAGATAGTCGCGCGCGCCCTCGGGCGTGGCCTTGGTGAGCATGGGCGTCTCGATGTCGAGGAAGCCGTTGTCCTCCAGGAAGCGGCGCAGGGTGCGGCTCACCCGGGCACGCATCTGCATGCGCTGCTGCATGGCCGGGCGGCGCAGGTCAACGTAGCGGTACTTGAGGCGGGACTCCTCGTTGACATCGTCGTCGTCGAGCTGGAAGGGCGGGGTCTCGGCGGCGTTGAGCACCTCGAGCTCCAGGCCCAGCACCTCGATCTGCCCGCTCTTCAGGTCGGCATTCACGGTCCCCTCGGGGCGCGGGCGCACACGGCCCCGCACGCGCAGCACGTATTCGCTGCGGATGCGCTCAGCGGTGGCGAAGACCTCGGCGCGATCCGGATCGAACACCACCTGCACCAGGCCCTCGCGGTCGCGCAGATCGACGAAGATCACGCCCCCGTGGTCACGGCGACGGTTCACCCAGCCGCAGAGGGTCACTTCCTGGTCGATGAGGGTCTCGTCGACGAGACCGCAATAATGAGTGCGCATGGTTGGCCTACCCCAAATACCGAAAGACCGCGACCGCCCGGGGCGTCGCGGGATGAGTGGTTGCCGCGCGATCGTCGGAAACGGCGCGGAAAGGCGGGAATCTTACGAATTGCCCCTCTCGGGCGCAACTTTGGCGCGTGTCGGCGGGGCCACGACCCCCAGCGACATGATGAGCTTGAGGCCGTCCTCGACGCTCATGTCGAGCTCGATGATGTCCTCCTCCGGCACCAGGATGATGAAGCCGGAGGTCGGATTGGGCGTGGTGGGCACGAAGACCGTCACCAGCCGGTGGCCGGCCTTGTCGTGCACCTCCTCGGTGCCGCTCCCGGTCTGGAAGGCCAGGGTCCAGAGCCCGCGGCGCGGGTACTCGACCATCAGCACCTTGCGAAACGACTTGCCGCCGGCGACGAAGATGGTCTCCAGGATCTGCTTCACCGCCGAGTAGATGCTGCGCACCAGCGGGATGCGGTTGAGCAGTGATTCCCAGCCCTCGACCAGCTTGCGACCCAGCAGGTTCGCCACCACCATGCCCGTGATCAGCACCACCAGGATGGAGAGGACGATCCCGAGACCCGGCACGGGAAAGCCCAGCAGGGCCTCGGGACGCCAGTCCGGCGGCAGCAACAGCAGGGTGCGGTCCATCACCCCGACCAGGGCCCGGATCACCAGAAAGGTGATACCCAGTGGGACCCAGACCAGCAGCCCGGCGATGAGGTAGCGCTTCAGCACACCCTAACCGGTGTTCGCCTCAGGCGCAGCTGCCGCAGCCGCCGGTACCGCAGGAATGACCGCCGCCGGCACTGCCCGAACCGCTCTCGACCACGTTCTTCTTGCTGCCCGTCTTGAAGTCGGTCTCGTACCAGCCACCGCCACTCAGGCGGAAACCAGCCGCGGAGACGAGCTTCTTCAGGGCCGGCTGACTGCACTTGGGGCAGTCGGTCAGCGCCGCATCGCTCATCTTCTGCATGACTTCCATCTGCTCGCCGCAGGACTCGCACTGATATTCGTAGATCGGCATTTCCCATTTCTCCGAAAATACGCCAATATTAGCGCCCGATTATATGAGGGCGGCGTTGCACATTTCCAATGGTTTCTGCCCCCTCGCACGCAACATCCAAAGGGGGGCCCCATGGCCGAAAAGCTCATCATCATGCTGCTGAACGTCAATCCGGAGCGTCCGGGCACGCTTGGCGCACCCTTCTTCCAGGCCACCGTCGCCGCCGCCATGGACCTGGAGGTGGAGATCTACTTCGCCGGCCCCAGCGCGAAATTCCTCGTGAAAGGCTTTGCCGACGCCCTCTACCCCGGCACGGCGGGCGAGAAATCCCTCTACTCCTTCATGCAGGACGCCCACGAGGCAGGGGCGAAGTTCTACGTCTGCGCCGGGGCGATGGACGAGAACGAGCTCAACGAGGACAACGCCATCCCCGAGCTCGACGGCCCGCGCGGCGGCGCGGCCTTCATCAGCGAGGCCGCCGAGGATGGCGTGCTGACGCTGACCTACTGAGACAGCCCCAACGCGTGAACCGCTGCATCCTCATCACCGGCTGCTCCTCCGGCATCGGCCTGTGCGTGGCCCGGGGGCTGAAGGCCCGCGGCTGGCGCGTCTTCGCCACCGCCCGCAAACCGGAAGACGTGGCGCGCCTGGAGGGTGAGGGATTCGAGACGCTGTCGCTGGATCTCACCGACAGCGCCTCCATCGCCCGGGCGATGGAGACGGTACTGGAACGCACCGGCGGCCGGCTGGACGCCCTGTTCAACAACGGCGCCTACGGGCAGCCGGGGGCGGTGGAGGACCTGCGCCGCGAGGTGCTGCGCGAACAGTTCGAGACCAATGTGCTCGGCTGGCTGGAGCTTACCAACCGGGCGATCCCGGTGATGCGCCGGCAGGGTCACGGCCGCATCATCATGAACAGCTCGGTGCTGGGCCTGGTCGCCCTGCCCTTTCGCGGGGCCTACAACGCCAGCAAGTTCGCCATCGAGGGGCTTTCCGACACCCTGCGCCTGGAGCTGCGCGGCACGGGCATCCACGTCAGCCTGGTCGAACCCGGCCCCATCGAAAGCCGCTTTCGCGCCAACGCCTTCGAAAAACTCAAGGCAAACATCGACACCGGACACAGCGTGTGGCGGGAGAAATACCAGGGGGCCATCCGGCGCCTGACCAAGGAGGGCCCCGCCGCCCCCTTCACCCTGCCGCCCGAGGCGGTGCTCGGCAAGGTCGTCCACGCCCTGGAGGCCCGGCGCCCCCGCGCGCGCTATTACGTCACCTTTCCCACCTACCTGCTGGGCACCCTGCGCCGCCTGCTGCCCACGCGGGCGCTGGACGCCTTCCTGGCCCGTATCTCCCGCTCGGAGAACCAGTAACCCGGGCCACAGGCCCTAGCGCAGCCACTCCGCCAGGCTGCCCTTGCAGCGCGTCTCCCAGGGACACTCCGCCTTCTCGCCGGCCAGCCGCCGCTCGCTGCCGCAGCAGGGCTCCTCGCCCAGGGCCGCCTGCACCAGGCGGATCTCTCGATGCGACATCCACAGGGCCCGCGCGGCCAGACCGGCCTGACGCGTGGCGCGCGCCGGATGGGTGACGGGCAGGGTCGTGTGCGTCTGTTCGTACATGTCGGCCTCCACTTGCATGCTGGATGGAGGGCCATTGTCGGGCGGCGGCATGACAGGTCCGTGACGCGATCATGATGCCGCCATGTCGGGTGCCTGTGCGCCGGCTCACAGTTCAGCCGCCCTAGCAGGCTGTTGAAAAACCCAATCCACAAGCGGATCGGCGTCCGGTAAAATGC
>JABURS010000027.1:5000-21962 GCA_014762505.1 Chromatiales bacterium
CTGGCCACCATTTTCGGCTGGGACATCGACTTCGCGCTGGACATCCGCGCCGGCGACCAGTTCAGCGTGATCTATGAAGAATACTATCGGGACGGCGAGAAGCTACGCGACGGACGCATACTCGCCGCCGAGTTCATCAACCAGGGACGCGCCTTCCGCGCCGCCTACTACGATGGCGACGGTGCCCGGGCCGGCTACTACAGCCCCGATGGCCGCAGCATGCGCAAGGCCTTCCTGCGCGCCCCCGTGGACTTCCACCGCATCAGCTCCCGTTTCCAGCCCGAGCGTTACCACCCGGTGCTGGGCGTCAAGCGCCCGCACCGGGGCGTGGACTACGCCGCCGCCACCGGCACTCCGATCAAGGCCGCCGGTGATGGCAAGATCACCTTTCGCGGCACCAAGGGCGGCTACGGGCGTACCGTCATCATCCAGCATGGCGCCACCTACAGCACCCTGTATGCCCATCTCTCCCGCTTCCGCGGCGGCGTGGGCGTCGGCACACGCGTCAAGCAGGGTCAGATCATCGGCTATGTCGGCCAGTCCGGCCTGGCGACCGGCCCCCACCTGCACTACGAGTTCCTCGTCAACGGCGTGCACCGCAACCCGCTGACGGTGAAACTGCCCACGGCCGACCCCCTGCCGGCGGCTGTCGTCGCCCGCTTCCAGGATCATGCCGAACCGCTGTTCGCCCAGCTCGACACGGTGAGACGGGTGCAGCTGGCACAGGGTGTCGCGACACCCTGACGCCGCACCACGCCGTGTCGCTCTATATCGGCCTGATCTCGGGCACCAGCATGGACGGCATCGATGCCGCCCTGGTGGCGATCGAGACAGAGCAGCCCAGTCTGCACCATGCCCTCACCCTCCCCTATCCTCCCGACCTGCTCGCCCGGCTGGAACGGCTCCTGGCCCCGGACTGGCAGGGACCGCTGGCCGAGATCGGCCACCTCCACGCCGCTCTGGGCGATCACTTCGCCGAGGCCGCCCGCGCCCTGCTCGAAACGGCCGGGGTGGCGGCGCACACCGTACGGGCCATCGGCAGTCATGGACAGACGGTCTGCCATGCCCCGCAGGGCAGCGAGGCCTTCTCGCTGCAACTGGCCGATGCCAGCCGCATCGCCGCCGGAACCGGGATCACCACCGTCGCCGACTTTCGCAGCATGGACATCGCCCTGGGCGGACAGGGAGCCCCGCTGGTACCAGCCTTTCACGCCGATGTCTTCGCCAGCCCGGACGAACACCGCGTGATCCTCAACCTGGGCGGCATCGCCAACATCACGGACCTGCCATCCGCCGCAGAAGATGCACCGGTCCGGGGCTTCGACACCGGGCCGGCCAGCACCTTGATGGATGGCTGGATCCGCCGCCACCGGGGAGAGGGCTTCGACGCAGACGGGGCCTGGGCGGCCAGTGGCACCCCCATCCCCGCACTCCTGCAGGCCCTGCTCGCCGAGCCCTACCTGTCGCTGCCACCGCCCAAGAGCACCGGACGCGAGCACTTCAACCTCGCCTGGCTGGACCGGCAACTGGCCGGCCTGTCGCTGGAAGCCGTGGCCCCCGCCGACGTACAGGCCACCCTGCTGGAATTCACCGCCACCACCGCCGCCACGGCCATCGCACGGCACTGTGCGGGCACGGAACGAGTGATCGTCGGCGGGGGCGGCACGCACAACGGTATGCTCATGCGCCGGCTGGCCGGGCTGCTGCCGGATATCCCCGTGGAGGACAGCGGGGCGCACGGTATCGCCCCGGACTGGGTGGAGGCCATGACCTTTGCCTGGCTCGCGCACCAGACCCTGCAGGGCCATCCCGGCAACCTGCCTGCTGTCACCGGCGCGGCTCGTGCCGCCGTCCTTGGTGCGATCCATACGGGGCGCTGAGGAGCAAATCTCACAGGCACAAAAAAGGGGCCCGCAGGCCCCTTTCTCGTTTCTTGCCACACACCGTTCAGACGGAGAATGAGGATCCGCAGCCGCAGGTGGTGGTGGCATTCGGGTTACGAATCACGAACTGGGCGCCTTCCAGGCCCTCCGAGTAATCGATCTCGGCACCGACCAGATACTGGTAGCTCATCGGGTCGATGACCAGGGTCACGCCATTATTCTCGACCGAGGTATCACCGTCGTTGATGCTCTCGTCGAAGGTGAAGCCGTACTGGAACCCCGAGCAACCGCCGCCGGTGACGAACACGCGCAGCTTCAGGTTGTCGTTGTTTTCCTCGTCGATCAGCTCTTTCACCTTGCTCGCGGCCGCGTCGGTGAAGACCAGCGGGGCGGGCATGGATTCGCTTGCAGTCTGGGTCGCACTCATGACCAAGTCTCTCCAAAATTACCGGGTTTGCGGACTACGCTAGCATTACCTGAGCAGTTTAGTCAAGAATCAGACGCCGTGGACCACGCCACCCTTGTCGGCAGCGGCCTCGGCCTTGGCCCCTGCATTCTTGTACTCCAGCTGCGGCTTGCCGCCCTTGCGATGCACCAGGCTGCCGTTGACCTCGGCGCCGATGGCCATCTCGATGAGATTGTAATAGACATTGCCGGTGACGCGCGACTTGGTCGCCAGCTCGACGCGGTTGGAGGCATGCACATCACCCTCCACGCTGCCGTTCAGCACCATGTTGGGCACGCGCACCTCGCCCTTGATCAGGCCGTTCTCGCTCAGGATCAGGATGGAATCCTCATCCTCTGCGATCACGTTACCCTCGATCAGGCCCTCGACGTGCAGCCCGCCGGTGAATTTCACGTCGCCCTTGAGCTGCGTGTGTCGCCCGACCAGGGTATCGATCTTGGCCGCATTGAACTTCTGCGTCGTCTGTGTCTTCCGTCCCCACATTACGCATTCTCTCCAGTCAGGATGACGTTCCAGTCGTAACTCGTGTCGATATCGTCCAGGCGACGGTCGCTGGCATCGACCTTCACCTCGAGCTTGCGGGGCTGGAAACCCGCCGGCAGCAGCAGGGTCCCCTCCAGGCTCTGGAAATACTTGAAGGAGAACCGCAGCTCCGCCCCCGGATCGATCTCCGCCAGGCCCAGGGTCCTCGATTCACCGCCGATCTGCCCCGATACCCGCATGTCCACGGTGCCTCGCGCCACGCGATTGTTGCCCCGCACCAGCGTCAGCACCAGCTTGTAGTGATACTCGCCTTCGGCCTCACCGCGCTCCAGCTCCAGTCGCTGGATATGCAGGCCCGGCTCCATCTTGGAGGGCGAGACGATACTGCGATAGAACGACAGTTCCTCGCGAAGTTCCAGCATCTCGGTCTCCATGGCACTGAGGGCGGTGGACACCTGCGTGGCGGCTTCGGCCTCGATGACGCGCGAGCGTTCGAGCTGGGCCACCTGCTGGGTGAGTTCGCGGTTCTGCCGGGTCAGATAGTCCACCCGTTCGCGCAGCGCCAGCAGGTGCTCGTCGGCCGAGCGGGCATCGTATCCGCTTTTCAGATAGCCGTATTGATACAGCCCCCAGCCACTGCCGGCGAGCAGCGCCAGGAGCAAAAACGCCTTGAGCCGCTTCTTCAGCGGGTCATGGTGGTGCAGCCGGTACCCCGGCCCGTCGTGACGCTTGAACAGATCGAACAGGCTCATCGAGGCGTCACGTCAGGGTAAAAGGGCCGGCACATCGAGCCCCAGGGCCTCGTCCAGGCCGAACATGAGGTTCATATTATGGACGGCCTGGCCGGCCGCGCCCTTGACGAGGTTATCAATTACGGAAAGAACCACCACCGTGTCACCGCCCTGCGGCCGGTGCACCGCGATACGGCAGGTGTTCACGCCCCGCACCGTGCGGGTCTCGGGGTGACTGCCGTCCGGCAGCACATCGACGAAGGGCTCGTTGGCGTAGCGCTGTTCGAACAGGGCCTGCAGATCCGCCTCCTCGCGCAACATGCCGTAGAGGGTGGCATGGATGCCGCGCACCATCGGCACGAGGTGCGGCACGAAGGTAAGCCCCACCGATTCACCCGCCACGGTGCTGAGCGTCTGCCGGATCTCCGGCAGGTGCCGGTGGCCCGCCACCCCGTAGGCCTTGAAGTTCTCGTCCGCCTCGGAGAACAGCGTGCCGACCTGCGCCTTGCGCCCGGCCCCGCTCACCCCCGACTTGGCATCGGCGATGAGCGCCTCGCGCGAGACCAGCCCACTCTCGATCAACGGCAGGAAGCCGAGCGTGACGGCGGTGGGATAACAGCCGGGATTGGCCACCACACGCGCGCTGCGGATGGCCTCGCGATTGATCTCCGGCAGGCCGTATACCGCCTCGGCCAGCAGATCGGGGCAGGTATGCGCCATGCCGTACCACGTGGCCCATTCGTCCGCATCACGGAGCCGGAAGTCGGCAGCCAGATCGATCACCCGGACACCGGCCTCGACCAGGGCCGGCACACTCTGCATGGCGGTGCCGTTGGGTGTGGCAAAGAAGACCAGGTCGCACTCGGCCAGAGGGGCGGTATCGGGCTCGACGAACTCGAGGTCGATGAAACCGCGCAGGTTGGGGAACATGGCATCCACGCGCGTGCCGGCCTCGCCACGCGAGGTCACGCATTGCACCTCGACCTGCGGATGACGCGCCAGCAGACGCAGCAATTCGACACCGGTGTACCCCGTTGCCCCGACGACGCCGACCTTGATCACACTACACACCTCATCAACGGTTTACCGCCTGAAAAATGCCGCCAATCATAAACGACTATGGGCTGACGGCGAAACGGCACGGTATCACAACACGAATCGACCTGCCCGAACGCCGCGGCTTTGGCATAATGCCCTCATGCCGCGCCGCCACCGCCTTCTGCCTGGCCGCCGCCACCTCGACGTGGCGCTGGAGAACCTGCGCCTGCATCTCTCGCGCCCCGACGCCCTGCTGCAACTCTCGGTACTCGGCACCCTCACCGGCCTGCTGGCCGGCGGGGTGATCGTCGCCTTCCGCTGGCTGATCGAATCCGCGCAGGCGGGTTTCCTGCCCGGCGGCGAGATAGAGGCCTACGAGGCCCTGCCGCTCTGGGCCCGGTTCGCCCTGCCCGTGGCAGGCGGCGTGACCATCGGCATACTCTTCAAGTTCGCCGCCAGGGGGCGCCATGTCGTGGGTATCGTCCACGTCATGGAACGCCTCGCCTACCATCAGGGCTACCTCTCGCTGCGCGGACTCCTGCTGCAGTTCGCGGGCGGGGCCATCGCCATCATCAGCGGCCAGTCCGTGGGGCGCGAGGGCCCGGGCGTGCACCTGGGCGCTGCCAGCGGCAGCCTGCTCGGCCAGCGCCTCGGCCTGCCCAACAACACCCTGCGCACCCTGGTCGGCTGCGGCACCTCCGCCTCCATCGCGGCCTCCTTCAATACGCCGCTGGCCGGGGTGATCTTCGCCCTCGAGGTGGTGATGATGGACTATTCGCTGGCGAGCTTCATGCCCGTCATCCTCTCGGCCGTGGCCGCCACCTCGATCTCGGTGGCCGTGTTCGGTGCCGACCCCGTCTTCAGCATTCCCGTGCCGGAACTCCGCTCGCTGCTGGAGCTGCCCTACATCCTGCTGCTCGGGGTCGTGGTCGGGGCCTTCTCCTCCGGCTTCATCCAGCTCACGCGCCGCACCGCCGACTACTTCCGCGAACGCGACTTCCTGCTGCGCACTACCCTGGCCGGCGTCATCGTCGGCCTCTGCGCCCTGGCCTTTCCCGAGGTCATGAGCATCGGCTATGACAGTGTCAACGCCGCCCTGCTGGGCGAACTGGGGATCGGCGTGCTGTTCGGGGTGGCGGTCTTCAAGCTGCTGGCCACGTCCTCGGCCGTGGCGCTCGGCATCCCCGGCGGCGTGGTGGGGCCCACGCTGATCATGGGCGCCATGCTAGGCGGAGTGCTCGGCGTGATCGCCACCCTCATCTCCCCCGACAACTCCTCCGGCGTGGGCTTCTACGCCCTGCTCGGCCTGGGCGCCATGATGGGGGCGACACTCCAGGCACCGCTGGCGGCGCTGACGGCCATGATGGAGCTCACCGGCCACCCGGGTATCATCTTTCCCGGCATGCTGGCCATCGTCATGGCCGGGCTCACCAGCTCGGAGCTGTTCCGCACCCCCTCCATCTTCCGTGCCCTGCTACATGCCCGCGGCATGGACTACCGCAACGACCCGATCATGGCGGCCCTGCGCCGCATCGGCGTGGCCAGCGTGATGGAACGCGGCTTCGTGCGTGCCGACAAGCGCATCCCGCGCGCGAGCATCAAGGAATTGCTGGCCAGTGAACCGCGCTGGGTGCTGGTGGACGACGAGGAACATCGTCCGGTGGCCCTGCTGCCCGCCGTGGACCTGCTGCGCGCCGGCGAGGAAAGCGACTATGAGGAACTGGACCTGCTGAAGATCCCTGCCGAGCGGCGGCAGGGGGCGGCCATCTATCGCGAGGCCGACATGGAACAGGCCCGCCGACAGCTGGCCGACAGCGGCATGGAAGCCCTGTACGTGGAACGCCAGATCGCACCCGGCATCACACGCATCTACGGCATCCTCACCCGCGAGCAGGTCGAGGCCGCCTACCGGCTGTGAATCTTGAGGCGGCAGCGCGGTCACATTTGCATGCCCCGGCAATCGGGATAGACTGCACCGACCCAACCGAGACAGACCTACGACATGAAGACCAAGGACATACTCATCGGCCTGTTCGCACTGCTGCTCGTCGGCGGTGGCATCGGCTTCTGGCTCACCGCCGAACCCGGGCTTGCCCCCGCGCCGCCGGTGGAACTCAAGACGCTGGAAGGCGAGACCGTCGCGCTGGGCGACCTCAAGGGACAACCCGTGCTGCTCACCTTCTGGGCCACCACCTGTCCCGGCTGCGTGAAGGAGATGCCTCATCTGGTCGAGCTCTACGAGCGTTACCATGCGCAGGGCCTGGAGGTGATCGGCGTGGCCATGGCCTATGACCCGCCCAACCAGGTGCTGGCCATGCGCAACCAGCGCGAGCTGCCCTACACCATCGCCCTGGACCTCGATTCCTCGGCGGCCCGGGCCTTTGGCGATGTGCGCCTGACCCCCACCACCTTCCTCATCGACACGCGCGGGCGCATCATCTACAAAAAGCTCGGGGAGTTCGACATGGATCTCGTCGAGAACAACATCCGCAGGATGCTGGAGGAGAAACCGGCATGAGCTTCCTCGTCATCAAGGCCGTGCACGTCATCTTCATGGTGACCTGGTTCGCCGGGCTGTTCTACCTGCCGCGGCTGTTCGTCTACCACGCGATGTGCACCGACATCCCGGGGCGCGATCGCTTCAAGGTGATGGAGCGCAAGCTCTTCTGGGGCATCATGACCCCGGGGGCCATCATCACCATCGTGCTCGGCCTGTGGATGATCGGCATGAATCCCACTGCCTACGCCGCCGGCTGGATGCACCTGAAGCTGCTGCTGGTGGTGCTGCTCATCGCCTACCACATCTGGTGCGGCGTCCTGCTGATGTACTTTCGCGACGACCGCAACCGGCACGGCCATCAGTGGTATCGCTGGTTCAACGAGATCCCGGTATTCATGCTGGTGGGCATCGTGCTGGCGGTGGTCACCAAATCCGTCATGCCCGCCGTGATCGGCATGGGCATCCTGCTCGCGATCGTTGCGGTGTTTGCGGGCCTGGGCATGATGAAGGGACGCCGCTAGAGCCGCATCGACCGGTCCGGGCGCCTCACACCATCAGATCTTCCCGGCGCGTACCAGGCCGCCCAGGCCCGCCTCGACCAGGGCATTGTTGAGCATGGCACGAATCGCAGCCGGGTCTTCCATCTGCAGGGCCTGGGCCAGGAGGTCGCGGGCGCGTTCGTGCTCGAAGGAACGCACCACCCACTTCACGCGTGGCATGGTGGCCACCGAGACGCTCAGGCTGTCCACCCCCATACCCAGCAACAGCAGCACGGCCTCGGGATCGGCCGCCATCTCGCCACAGACGCTGATCGGCTTGCCGGCCGCATGGGCGGCACTCACCACCTGTACCAGGGCACGCAGCACGGCCGGGTGCAGGTGGTGATAGAGGTCGGCGACGCGGGCGTTGTTGCGGTCCACGGCCAGCAGGTACTGCACCAGGTCATTGGTGCCGATACTGAGAAAATCGACGCGACGCGCCAGCATGTCGGCGATATATACCGCCGAGGGCACCTCGATCATCACCCCCACCTTGGGCATCTCCACGAGCACCCCGTCGTCCAGCAGCTCCTGGCGCGCACGTTCGATCAGGACCTGTGACTCCATCAGCTCGCTCAGCGAGGAGATCATGGGCAGCAACACCTGCAGGTTGTTGAAGCCCTGGCTGGCCCGCATCATCGCGCGCACCTGGGAGAGGAAGATCTCGGGATGATCCAGGGTGATGCGGATGCCGCGCCAGCCGAGGAAGGGGTTGTCTTCCTGCACGGGGAAATACGGCAGGGCCTTGTCGCCGCCGACATCCAGGGTGCGCAGGGTGACGGGACGCGGGGCGAAGGCCTCGAGCACCGTGCGATAGATGCCGAACTGCTCCTCCTCGCCGGGGAAGCGTTCGCGCAGCATGAAAGGCACCTCGGTGCGGTACAGGCCTATGCCCTCCGCGCCGGAATCCGCCGAGGGCGTGAGGTCGGAGATGAGCCCGCTGTTGACGTAGATGGGCACGTGCACGCCATCGCGGGTCACGGCCGGCTCGTTGGCGATCTCGTTGAGCCCCTCGGAGAGCTCGCGCTCCTCCTCGGCGAGGCGCTCGAACTCGCGCAGCACCATGGGGTTGGGCTGCACGTAGACGCGCCCCATGTACCCGTCCACCACCACTTCACGCCCGTCCAGGCGCCCTACCGGCAGATCGCTCAGGCCCATCACCGCCGGCACGCCCATGGCGCGGGCGAGGATGGCCACATGCGAGGAGCCCGAGCCGCGCGCGGAGACCACGCCAACCAGGTTCTCCGGCGGGATCTCCGCGAGCTGGGTCGCGGTGACGTCCTCGCCGACCAGTACCGCCCGCTGCGGAATGCGGCGCTCGCTCTCGCCGTCGGACTGCAGGCAGGTGAGGATGCGCCGGCCGATGTCGCGCAGGTCGGTGGCGCGCTCGCGCAGGTAGGGGTCGTCCATCTCCTCGAACATGCGCGCGTATTCGCGCACGGTCTCGCGCAGGGCCCCCGGCGCCCAGTTGCCTTCGTTGATGCGCTCGATGGTGCGCTGCACCAGGCTGTCGCTGCCGAGCATCATCACGTAGGCGTCGAACAGCACGCGCTCCTCGGCAGGGAGCAGGCCGCCCATGCGCTCCTTCAGCTCGATCATGTCCTGCTGGACGCGATGCACCGCCTCCATGAAATGCTGGCGCTCGTCGGCCGTGGAGGCGGGGGTGCGGTCGGGCACGCCGTCCAGGTCGGCCAGCGAATACACCACCACCGCCTCGCCGATGCCGACCCCCGGCGAGCCCGCGACACCCGCCACGAACAGGTCGTCGTGCAGCTGCTGGTCGCGCATGCGCAGGATGCCGCCGCTGATCTCGGCGTGGCTGATGGCGCCGGCCAGCTGGGCGGCCAGGGTCACCAGAAAGGAGACGTGATCCTCGTCGAAGCGCACCTCGTCGTGGTGCTGGACGACCAGCACGCCGAGCATGCGGCGCTGGTGGATGATCGGCACGCCAAGGAAGGCGTGATAGCGCTCCTCGCCGGTCTCCGGGAAATACTTGAAGCGGGGATGTCGCGGGGCATCGTCGATGTTCACCGGTTCGGCGCGCTGCGCCACCAGACCGACCAGGCCCTCGCTGTAATCCAGGCGCACCTGCAGCACGGCGCTGGCATTCAGGCCCTGGGTGGCCATGAGCACGAGCTGCTCGCGCTCGGGCATGGTCAGGTAGATGGAACACACGTCCACCGACAGGGCCGCCTTCACGCGGGCCACGATGATGTCCAGGGCCTGACCGAGGTCCTCGGCCCCGTTCACCTCTTGAACGATGCGACGCAGGGTATCCAGCATGCGATTAAGACGCACTCTCCATATAGTCCGACCGGGGAAGCCGGGCCCGTCCGTGGAGGGGAGGGATTGCCCGACTCGTTTGACCGCCGAGCTCGCCTAGCGCGAGCGACGCTCGGGCAGCGGGGCCTGTTCGACGGAAGTACCCTCGGGAAACAGCAACGGCGCCAGCTCCTGCAGGGCACGGGTATAGACCTGGCGCTTGAAGAAGATCACCTCGCGCGCCGGGCGCCAGTAATCCACCCAGCACCAGCCGTCGAACTCCGGATGCGGGCAGGCGTCCAGGCGCACGGCCGCCTCGTCGCCGACGAAACGCAGCAGAAACCAACGTTGTTTCTGGCCGATGCACAGCGGGCGGGCCCGGCGCCGGATCAGGTGCTTGGGCAGGCGGTAGCGCAACCACTTGCGCGTACTGCCGATGATCTCCACGTGTTCCGGCTCGAGGCCGGTCTCCTCACGGAGCTCACGGTAAAGCGCCTGTTCCGGCGACTCACTCTCGCGAATGCCCCCCTGCGGAAACTGCCAGGAATCCTGACCGATACGCTTGGCCCAGAACACCCGACCTTCCGCGTTGCAAAGGATGATCCCAACGTTGGCTCGATATCCTTCTGAATCAATCACTTGCGAAGGCCGCCCCGGTGGTTTTCCTCATGATACTGGTTTCGATTGTTCCACAACCGCCGCCATCCGGCAAATGTGGCCCGCGGCGGCCGAACCGGTACAATGGCCGCCTTTCCCAACCCCCGGAGACCTGGTGTGAGCCTGGCAATTTTCGATCTCGACAACACCCTCCTGGCCGGCGACAGCGACTACGAATGGGGCCAGTTCCTGGTACGCCGGGGCATCGTCGACGGCGAGACCTACGAGCAGGCCAACCAGGCCTTCTACGAGCAGTACAAGGCCGGCACCCTCGATATCCACGAATTCGCCCGCTTCGCCTTCCGCCCCCTGGCGGAGAACCGCCTGGAGGATCTGCTGGCCTGGCGCGAGGACTTCATGCGCGAGCACATCGCGCCCATCATCCTGCCCAAGGCCCGCGAGCTGCTGGCGCGCCACCGCGAGCGCGGCGAGACCCTGATGATCATCACCGCCACCAACCGCTTCGTCACCGAGCCCATCGCGGCAGAGCTCGGGGTGGACCACCTGCTGGCCACCGACCCGGAATTCCTTGACGGCCGCTACACCGGCGAGATCGCCGGCATCCCCTGCTTCCAGGCCGGCAAGGTCAGGCGCCTGGAGGCCTGGCTGGCCGAGCACGGTGAAACGCTGGCGGGCAGCCACTTCTACAGTGACTCGCACAACGACCTGCCCCTGCTCGAGCGCGTCGACCATCCGGTGGCGGTGGACGCCGACGTCACGCTCACCGAGATCGCCGGCGAGCGCGGCTGGCACCAGATGTCGCTGCGCTTCTGAGGGGGCGCGTGAAGGGGTGAGGAGACAGGGGTGAGGCGGGGCCTCACCCGTGGGAAGCACCTGGCCTAGCTGGCGAAGGCGGCCGCCATCGCCAGGACACGCTGGCCGGCCCCGGTGTCGGCCTTGCCGGCGGTCTTCACCGCCCCGGCGTAACCGGCGAAGAAGTCGGGCAGGGCCTGCACCAGCTGCTTCTTGCGCAGGCGGTTCACGCCCTGCACCGGCCACATCGGGCGCAGGTCGCTGTTGGGCAGGGCATCGCAGACCTTGAGTCCCCAGCCTTCCTTGAAGACGTCCCAGACGTGATAGCGCACCACCAGCCTGAAGACGTGCTCGGCCTTCATGTCGGCCATGCCGATGCCCGGACCGACGTATTCGACCTCGAGCTGTGGCGCAAGGGTCTCGAACTCGGCGTCCAGCGCGGCCAGGGCCGTATCCAGCTCGGGGGTGACGGGGATGTTGTCCTGCTTCGCCTGCGCGGCGAGGAACTCGATGTAATCGCTCATGCCTGACCCATGGGTTGCGCCGGGGCGGGCTCGAACCACTGGGCGAGCGCCTGCCGGCGGTAGATCCAGTACAGCGTGAGCCCGCGCGCCGCGAGGAACAGCAGCAGCGCCAGCCACAGGCCGTGATTGTCAAAAGGCCGCAGAAGGTACCACGAAGGCAGGTAGATCATAAACACCGAGACCAGCATGGCATTGCGCATCTCGCGGGCGCGGGTGGCGCCGATGAATACGCCGTCGAGCAGAAAGGCCCAGACCGACACCAGCGGGGTGAGCACCAGCCAAGGCAGGTACGCCATGGCGGTCTCGCGCACCAGGGGCAGGTCGGTGAGCAGGCGGATGATGGCCGGCCCCGCCAGCAGGTAGACGAGCGCGAACCCGGCCGCCGCCACGAAGGACCAGAGCCCGGCCAGCCACACCGCCCGCCGGAAGGCCGCACGGTCACGCCGCCCCACGGTGCGCCCGACCAGGGCCTCGGCTGCGTGGGCAAAGCCGTCCAGGGCATAGGCCATGAAGGACTGGAAGTTCATGAGCACGGCGTTGGCCGCCACCGTGAGCTCGCCCAGCCGCGCGCCCTGCACGGTGAAGAAGGCGAAGGCGAACAGCAGTCCGAGGGTGCGCAGGAAGATGTCGCGGTTCACGCGAAACAGGGCCAGGAGCGCGGCCCGGTCGACGAGCAGGTCCCGCCGCCAACGCCCGGGATGCGCGCGCAGCAGCCGCAGGGCGAGCCCGATGGCGACCGCGAGCCCCAGGTACTCGGCCAGCAGCGAGGCCAGGGCCACGCCGCCGCTGCGGTGGCCGAGCACCACCACGAACAGAAGATCCAGCGCGATATTGGCGAGGTTCATCACCACCACCAGCACCAGCACGGACCGCGTGCGGTGCAGGCCGATGAACCAGCCGATGAAGGCGTAGTTGGCCAGCGCGGCGGGCGCGGCCCAGATGCGGATGTCGACATAGCGCTGGGCCTCGGGAGTGACCGTCTCGCCGGCCCCCACCAGGGCGAGCGCGGCCTGCATCAGCGGTGCCTGCAGCAACAGGATGAGCAGGGCCAGCGCGAGGCCCGCCAGCAGGGCGCGGCCGAGCACCGCACGCAGTTCGTCGCCGTCCTCCCGCCCCAGGGCCTGGGCGGCGAAGCCCGTGGTGCTCATGCGCAGGAAGCCGAACTGCCAGAACACGAACTGCACCAGCATGGCCCCCACCGCCACCCCGCCGAGGTAGCGCGCGTCCGGCAGGTGGCCCACCACGGCGGTGTCCACCAGTCCCAGCAGCGGCTGGGAGATGCCGGAGAGGATCATGGGCAGGGCCAGGGCCCAGACGCCGCGATGGGTGAGCGGGGCGTGGGGGGTCACGGGACGTCCTGTGCTGGTGGTGGATTCACGCGGGCCTTGCCATCGCCGGGGCGGGCGGTAACATCGCCGCATGGACCCGCGCGACGACCTCATTCGGCATTACCGCTGGCTGCGCCATTACGGCCACAACGACTCCCACTCGGGCAACCTCTCGGTGCGCGACGGCGAGGGTTTCTGGATCACGCCCACCGGCGCCTGCGCCGACACGCTGGCGGCCGGGGACCTGGTGTCCTGCCCGGTGGACGGCACGATCCCGGCAGGCGCGAGCAGCGACGCACTGCTGCACCAGGCGGTGTACCGCGCCAACCCGGCGCTCGGTGCGGTGATGCATTCGCATGGCGCTCATACCATTGCCCTGACGATGAACGGCGAGGACTACCGGCCGGTGGACTTCGAGGGCCAGTACTACTTCGACCGGATCCCCGTGATCACCATCGACTATGCGCGCTACTTCGACGAGGCCCCGGTGAAGGTGCCGCCGGTACTGGCGGAGCACCCGGTGGTGGTCGTGCGCGGCCACGGCGTCTACGCGGCGGCCGAGAGCCTCAACCTGGCCTACAAGTGGACCTGCTCGCTGGAGCTGTCGGCCCGCACCGACTGGCTGGCACGGGTGGCCGGCACGATCTGAAACGGCTTCAGATCTCCACCATCTCGAAGTCTTCCTTGCTCGCACCGCATTCCGGGCAGGTCCAGTTGATCGGCACGTCCTCCCATTTCGTGCCCGGCGGGATCCCATGCTCCGGGTCGCCCTTCGCCTCGTCGTAGATGTAGCCGCAGATGACGCACATGTACTGTTTCATGATCGATACGCGCAAGGTTTGAGTTTTGGCTTTGAGTAAGTGACCTGCTCACCCGCCGGGTGAGTCGCCGCAGCGATGATACACTCTAGGAAACGAATCACCACCCCGTGAGCCGAACGTGAACCCGCAATCCATCCCCATCGTTCTCAGCATCGCCGGCGTCGACCCCACCGGCGGTGCCGGCCTGCAGGCCGACATCGAGGCCATCACCAGCATGGGCTGCCACGCCTGCCCGGTGGTGGCCGCCGTGACCGTGCAGGACACCCATGACGTGAAGCTGGTGAAGGCGATGCCCGCCAGCCTGGTGGTGGCACAGGCCCGCGCCGTGCTCGAGGACATGCCGGTACACGCCATCAAGCTCGGCCTGCTGGGCTCGGTGGAGATCATCCAGGCCGTGCACACCCTGCTCACCGACTACCCCGAGCTGCCCGTGGTGCTCGACCCGATACTCGCGGCCGGCGGCGGCACCGAGCTGGGCGACGCGGCCATGCTCGATGCCATGCGCACCCTGCTGGTGCCGCAGGCCACGGTGATCACGCCCAACTCCCTGGAGGTCCGCCGCCTCGCCCCGGGCGCCGACACCCTGGACGCCTGCGCCACGGCCCTGCTCGACCGGGGCGCCGATCTCGTGCTCGTCACCGGCACCCACGAGCAGACGCCGCAGGTACGCAACAGCCTGCATGTCCAGGGCCGCCCGCCGGAGCACTTCACCTGGGAACGCCTGGACGGCAGCTACCACGGCTCGGGCTGCACCCTGGCCTCGGCCATCGCCGGTCTGCTGGCCCAGGGACAGGAGCCCTTTTCCGCCATACACGAGGCCCAGGAATACACCTGGCAAAGCCTCGCCCATGGCTACCGCCTGGGCATGGGGCAGCTGCTGCCCAACCGCCTGTTCTGGGCGGAGGCCGAGGAGTGAGCGGGCACCGGCTGACCGGGGTCTATGCCATCACCGATGCCGCACTGACACCCCCCCACCGGCTGGCGGCACAGGTCGAGGCCGTGTTGCGCGGTGGCGCCCGCATCCTGCAGTACCGCGACAAGTCCACCGACGGCGAACGCCGCCTGCGCGAGGCACGCGCCCTGCGCGAACTGTGCGAGGCCCACGGTGCCCTGCTGCTGATCAACGACGACATCGCCCTGGCCACCGCCGCCGGTGCCCACGGGGTGCACCTCGGGCAGCAGGACACCGCCCTCGCCGCCGCCCGCGAGCAGCTGGGACCGGATGCCATCATCGGCATCACCTGCCACGACTCGCTGACACTGGCCCACACCGCCGAGGCCGGGGGCGCGGACTACGTCGCCTTCGGCGCCCTCTTCCCCTCGCCCACCAAGCCCGACGCCCCGCGCGCCTCGCTGGACCTGATCCGCGAGGCGCGCCGCACGCTAACGGTGCCGATCTGCGCCATCGGCGGCATCGAGGCGGACAATGCCGCCGCAGTCATCGCGGCCGGTGCCAACCTGCTCGCCGTGATCAGCGGGGTGTTCGCCCAGGCCGATCCGGAGGCCGCCACCCGCGGGATCCAGGCGCTCTTCCCCGACGACTGAGCACCCCGCGAGGGCCTGTCACCGGCTCGCGCCCGCCTGCACACCGGGGCAAATCGTGTAGACTGTTGGGCCTTCCCAAACAACCGGATCGGAGCAGGCATGAGTCAGTCCCACCAGCTCTTCGTCGAGGCCCAGGAGCACATCCCGGGCGGCGTCAATTCCCCCGTGCGCGCCTTCAAGGGCGTGGGCGGCGAGCCCGTCTTCATCGAGCGCGCCGAGGGCGCCTATCTCTTCGACGTCGATGGCCGGTGCTACATCGACTACGTCGGCTCCTGGGGGCCGATGATCGCCGGCCACGCGCACCCCAAGGTGCTGGCGGCGGTGAAGGCGGCGGTGGACCGAGGCCTGAGCTACGGCGCACCGACGAAGATCGAGATCGAGATGGCCGAGGCCATCGCGCGCATCATGCCGTCCATGGAGATGACCCGCATGGTCAACTCCGGCACCGAGGCGACCATGAGCGCCATCCGCCTGGCGCGCGGCTACACCGGGCGCGACAAGATCGTGAAGTTCGAGGGCTGCTACCACGGCCACGGCGACTCGCTGCTGGTGAAGGCCGGTTCCGGGGCGCTGACCCTGGGCGTGCCCAACTCCCCCGGCGTGCCGGTGGCGCTGGCCGAGCACACCATCACGCTCACCTACAACAAGCTGGACGAGGTGCGCGAGGCCTTCGAGCACATCGGTCACCAGGTGGCCTGCATCATCGTCGAACCGGTGGCGGGCAACATGAACTGCATCCCCCCGGTGCCGGGCTTTCTGGAAGGACTGCGCGCGATCTGCGACGAGTACGGCAGCGTGCTGATCTTCGACGAGGTGATGACGGGCTTTCGCGTCGCCCTGGGCGGCGCCCAGGCCGTGTACGGCGTCACCCCCGACCTCACCACGCTCGGCAAGATCATCGGCGGCGGCATGCCGGTGGGCGCCTTCGGCGGCAAGCGCGAGATCATGGAACAGCTCGCCCCGCTCGGTCCGGTCTACCAGGCCGGTACGCTCTCGGGCAACCCGATCGCCATGGCCGCGGGCCTGACTACGCTGGGCATCATCAGTGAAAAGGGTTTCTACGAGGACCTGACGGAGAAGACCACCCGTCTGGTGGATGGCATCGTGGCGAAGGCGCGCGCGGCCGGCATCCCCATGACCAGCAACCAGGTGGGCGGCATGTTCGGCCTTTTCTTCACCGACGAGGCGACGGTGACGGACTTCTACCAGGTGACCAACTGCAACCTCGACCGCTTCAAGCTGTTCTTCCACGGCATGCTCGAACGCGGCGTGTACCTCGCCCCCTCGGCCTTCGAGGCCGGCTTCGTCTCCAGCGCCCACAGCGACGCCGATCTGGATGCGACCATCGCGGCCGCCGCCGAGGTGCTGGCCGAGCTGTAGGCGTTAGGCGTTAGGCGTTAGGCGTTAGGCGTTAGGCGTTAGGCGTTAGGCG
>JABURS010000028.1 GCA_014762505.1 Chromatiales bacterium
GCCGGAGGCGCAGCCCCTGCTGTCCTGGCGCTACCCGCCCACCGGCCCCCGCCCGATCGCGCGCCCCATGCGCACCGTCGCCCCGGGTAGCAGGTCGTCTGACCAGTTCACCCCGGAATCGGCGAACAGCAGGATTACCGTCGAGCCCATGTTGAAGCGCCCCATCTCCTCGCCCTTGCGCAGGAAGGGGGCGGGGCGGTCCTCGCCGTAGCGGGTGGTGGTGATGCGCCGGCCGTGGGGCGGGGTGACGAGGCCGGCCCAGACCGTCTCGATGGCGGCGACGTTGATGGCGCCGACCAGGACCATGGCCATGGCGCCCAGCGGGGTGTCGAAGACCGTGACCACGCGCTCGTTGCGGGCGAACAGCCGCGGCACGGTGCGCACGGTATGCGGGGCGACGCTGAACAGCCGGCCCGGGACATGGGTCATGCGGCGCAGGGTGCCGTCCACCGGCATGTGGATGCGGTGATAGTCGCGCGGCGAGAGGTAGAGGGTGGTGAAGCGGCCGCCCGCGAATTCCTCGGCCAGGCCGTCGGAGCCGCCGAGCAGTTCCAGCACGCTGTAGTCGTGTCCCTTGGCCTGCACGAGCCGGCCGCTCGTCACGGGGCCGGCCTGGCTCACGGTGCCGTCCACCGGCGAGGCCACCTGCTGCGGGTCCCTGGCCAGCGGTCGCAGCTCGGGGCGGATGGCCCGGGTGAAGAACGCGTTGAAGCTCGCATAGGCCCCGGGGTCCGGCTCCAGGGCCTCGCTCATGTCCACGCCGAAGTGGCGGATGAACCAGCGCAGGAAGGGGGCCTTCAGCGGCGTACGCAGCCGGGTGAGGGCGAAGATCACGCGGGAGATGGCGTGATGGGGCAGTGCATACAGCGGCAGGGACTTGAGGTAGTCCCCGACGGACGGCTTGTGATCGGTCATGCCTGTGTTCAGCGGTAGTGCTTGCGCAGCGTGGCGAGGTCGCGGGCCATGGCCAGCGGGTCGTGGGGGGCGCCGAACACGGCGCTCAGCCGGCCTTTGGGGTCGATGAGCAGGATCGAGGCGCTGTGGTCCACCAGGTAGTTGTCCGGGTCGTTCGGGTCCGGCGTCTTGACGGCGAGGATGCCGAGCGGGCCGGTCAGCCGGGTGATCTCGGCGTCGGGGCCGGTGATGCCGACGATGTCGTCGTGGAAGTAGCTGACGTAGTCGGCCATGCGTTCCGGGTGGTCGCGTTCCGGGTCCACCGAGACGAAGACGCCCTGCACGGGGTGTTCGCCGGGCTCGACGGCCTTGAGCGTCGAGCTGATGGTGGCGAGCGTGGTGGGGCAGATGTCCGGGCAGTAGGTATAGCCGAAGAAGACGAGGCTCCAGCGGCCTTCGAAGCGGGTCTGGTCGAAGTCGTCGCCGCGATGATCGGAGAGCCGGAATTCGGGGACCTGGTAGGCCTCGCCGCCCAGCGCGGTTCCGACCTCGAGACCGGGGGCCGTGTTGCTGGCCGAGGGGCCCGTGAAGCGGGCGGCCAGCAGGCCGAGCACGACGGCCAGTATGGCGACCCCGGCGTAGACGAGGGCGGTTTTGAGTTTGCGCGTATCCATAGGGGGCGTATTATTCCACAGCTTCCGACCTACTCACAGACAATCGCGATGCAGCAACGTTCCTCCACCACCGGCCTCGAGACCATCCGCGACTTCATCCGCTGGGGCATGAGCCGCTTCAACGAGGCGGGCATCCATTTCGGTCACGGCACCGACAACGCCCTGGACGAGGCCGCCTATCTCACGCTGCACGCCCTGCACCTGCCCACGGACCTGCCGCCGACCCTGCTCGACGCCCGTCTCACGCCCGAGGAGAAGCAGGCGGTCGCCAATCTGCTGGAGCGTCGCGTGAGCGAGCGCAAGCCGGCCGCCTATCTCACCCGCCAGGCCTTTTTCGCCGGGCTGGAGTTCTTCGTCGATGAACGCGTGCTGGTGCCGCGCTCGCCCATCGCGGAGCTGATCCACGACGGCTTCGCCCCCTGGGTGGCGGCGGACGAGGTGCGCCGGGTACTCGACCTGTGCACCGGCAGCGGCTGCATCGGCATCGCCTGCGCCCACGCCTTCCCCGAGGCGGAGGTGGATCTGGCCGACATCTCCCCCGATGCCCTCGCCGTGGCCGGGGAGAACATCCGCCGCCATCAGCTCGGCGAGCGGGTGCGCGCCATCGAGTCCGACCTCTTCGCCGCGCTGGGCGATGCCCGTTACGACATCATCGTCTCCAATCCTCCCTACGTGGACGCCGAGGACATGGCGGCCCTGCCCGAGGAATACCGTGCCGAGCCCGAGCTGGGGCTGGCCGCCGGCGACGACGGCCTGGACATCGCCCATCGCATCCTGCGCGAGGCGGGCCGTCACCTCAATCCGGGTGGCATCCTGGTGGTGGAGGTCGGCAACAGCGAGGCGGCGCTGGTCGCGGCCTATCCCGACGCGCCCTTCACCTGGCTGGAGTTCGAGCACGGCGGGCAGGGCGTGTTCCTGCTCACCGCCGAACAGCTCGCGGCGCTGGAACTGCCCGCGGCTTGACCGAGGTCATCGCCCGGGCGCATCCACGCGGGTAAGTTGCCCGGCATGACGACTTCCCAGCAGATCGAATTCGATACCGACCTGATCCGCCGCTACGACACGGCCGGGCCGCGCTATACCTCCTATCCCACCGCCGTGCAGTTCCACGAGGGGTTCACGGCGGCGCGTTATGCCGAGATCGCGCGGGCCACGAACGCGAAAGGCGGGCCGCTGTCGCTGTATTTCCACCTGCCGTTCTGCGACACGGTCTGTTACTACTGCGCCTGCAACAAGGTGGTGACGAAGAACCGCGACCGGGCGCAGCCCTACCTGGACCGCCTGCATCGCGAGATCGCGATGCAGGCGGCGTTGTTCGACGACCACCGGCCCGTCGACCAGCTGCACTGGGGCGGCGGCACGCCGACCTTCATCAGCCACGCGCAGATGCGCGAACTCATGCGCGTGACCGGCGAGCACTTCAACCTGCGCGGCGACGACAGCGGCGAGTACTCCATCGAGATCGACCCGCGGGAGGTGCACCCGGACACCATCGCCACCCTGCGCGAGATCGGTTTCAACCGGCTGAGCCTGGGCGTGCAGGACTTCGATCCGCGCGTACAGCAGGCCGTGAACCGCATCCAGAGCGAGGAAGAGACCCTTGGCGTGATCCGAGAGGCGCGCGCGGCGGGCTTCCGGTCGATCAGCGTCGACCTCATCTACGGCCTGCCGCTGCAGTCGCCCGGGAGTTTTCACGACACGGTGGCGCGCATCATCGACGTGAATCCCGACCGCGTCTCGGTGTTCAACTACGCGCACATGCCCGAGCTCTTCAAGCCGCAGCGACGCATCAACGAGACCGAGCTGCCCAGTCCCGCCGACAAGCTCGAGATCCTGCATCAGACCATCGATCAGCTGTCGGCGGCGGGTTACGTCTACATCGGCATGGACCACTTCGCCAAGCCCGATGACGAGCTCGCCGTGGCCCAGCGCGAGGGCACGCTGTACCGCAACTTCCAGGGCTACTCCACGCACGCCGAGTGCGACCTGGTGGCCATGGGCGTGACCTCCATCGGCATGGTGGGCGATGCCTATGCGCAGAACCTGAAAGGACTCGAGGACTACTACGCCCGCATCGATGCCGGCGAACTCGCCGTGTTCCGCGGCGTGGAACTCGATGCCGACGATAAACTCCGACGCGCCGTCATCACCGACCTCATCTGTCACTTCGTGCTGGATTTCGCCGTGGTGGAGCGGGGCCACGGCATCGTCTTTGCCGATTACTTCGCCGAGGAACTCGAGGCGCTGAGGGTCATGGAGGCCGATGGCCTGTTGAGCCTGGATGCCGGGGGCATTCGCGTGAGTCCGCGCGGGCGCCTGCTGATCCGCAACATCTGCATGGTGTTTGACCGCTACCTGCGCGAGGCGCGCGAGCGGCGTTTCTCCAGGGTGATCTGACCCCGCAGCTGCCCGCCGGGAGGTCGGCGGGCCTACGTCGTCAGACCGATGGCCGCTTCCAGCCGCTGCTTGATGTGTTCGGCCAGATGGGAGCCGGGAATGCCGTCACCCAGCGGTATCTTGCGCCCGTTGCGGGAGAGCGCGTGCAGCTGGTAGTACACCGTGCGCCTGCCGCCCACGGTGCTCGAGCCCCCCTGTTTGATCCGGATCTCCTCCACATCGTCGACAAAGCCACGGCGTGCGCGGCTCAGCCCGAGCAGGGTGCGCCGGCTGGTGATCTCGCCGTTGTGCACGATCACTTCCAGCGAGTTGCCGGCGATGTAGACGCCTGCGAGGAACAGGCCGAGGCCGACCAGGCCGAAGACGAGACCGAACAGCCCCCCGGCCCAGGCGAACCAGTCAGAAGGGTCTTCCACGATGCCGCGCCCGAGGAACACCACCGGCACGAAGAACACCACCCCGAACACGAGCAGGGCGACGCCCATGCCGCGCAGTCGCGAACTAGGGTAGGCGAAGCGATGGCTGTCGCCGCGGGTCTCGATCCCGACCACCTTCGCCGGGATCTCGATGTCGGCGTGCACGGACTCCAGCTCGGGGGCGGCACGGATGTGGCTGGGGCGTGGATTCTCGTTTTGCTCCACCGGGATCGTCACGCGTCGGTCCAGGTCCACGCCGGGCACCTCGGCGGTGAGATGCAGTTCCCACTCGTGGTAGTCGCGATCCGGCTCATCGCTCGGCGGCAGGTCGGGCGGCGTGTCGAAGCGGAACTCGAGCTGGGTGCCGCGGCCCACCGCCATGGGCGTGAGCGTCTGGGTACGCTCCCACAGCACGGTCTCGCTGCGGCTGGTGCTCTTGCCGCTGCGGCGGATACGCACGTGCTTGCACAGCAGCTGCACGTCCACCTGTTCCCGGCTGGCCAGCCGGCCTTCGAGTTTGATGGTGCCGGCCACCGCGCCACCGACCTGGCCCGGGTGCGGATCCAGTCGTACCTCGACCACGCCAAAGCGCTTCCAGCCGAGATAGCCCTTGACCGTCATGTATCCGAGCCACAGGGCGGCGAGCGGGAACAACAACACAACGAGAATGGCCAGGTTGCCCTTGCCGATCTCCTCCGGGATCGCCAGGACGCCGGGCAGCGGGATGAGCGTGAACATCGCCGTCATGAAGCCGAACACGTAGACCTGGGCCAGCCCCTTTTCGCGGATCACGGGGCGGCCGTGCAGGTCCTGCCCGGCCTTGCGCTGGGCAAGGCGGCCGATGAAGGTGAAGAACAGGCCGGCCCCCGCGAAGACGATGGCGAAGATGGACATGAAGCCCATGAGCGGCCAGCGCAGTTCGCGGTCGAGCAGGGCCTCGGTCGGATCGGCGGGGTTCACCCAGGCGGTGAGGTGGTGGTTGTTGCGCTGGGCATGGGCCAGCTTGCTGTGCCAGCGCTGGTGGTAGTCGCCGATGTTGTCGCTGCCGCCGTGCACGCTCACGCGGGTGCCCGTGTAGTCCCGGCCATCGAAGCGGTAGCGGTAGGTGGCATCGACCCGGTAGGTGGTGCCGTCGTCGCTGCGCGAGACGTGCAGGTCGGTGGCAAGCACCGTGGCCTGCACCGGCACCCAGTCGCGGGCCTCGAGATAATTGAGTGCCGCGCCACCGATCATGAAGATCCCGAAGCCGAGCCCGACGGCGACGAAGATCAGGCCGAAGTAGTTGAGGCCCTTGCCGGCCTTCTTTTTCGTGGTGGTTTTCACGCGCCGCTCCCGCCCAAAGACCGATGCATTATGCGGTTTTTGGCCGTGGCTGATAAGGCGGAAGGCGGGCACGCGCGAACGGCGACACGGCGCGGAAACCTGCTACAATGCGCGCCATGTCAGGAAACAGCATCGGCAAACTGTTCACGGTCACCTCCTTCGGTGAGAGTCACGGCCCGGCCATCGGCTGCATCGTCGACGGCTGCCCGCCCGGTATGGAACTCTCCGAGGCCGACCTGCAGCAGGACCTGGAGCGCCGCCGCCCCGGCAAGACGCGCCACACCACCCAGCGCCGTGAACCCGACCAGGTGGAGATCCTCTCCGGCGTGTTCGAGGGCCGTACCACCGGCACGCCGATCGCGCTCATGATCCGCAACGTGGACCAGCGCTCCAAGGACTACGGCGACATCATGAACACCTTCCGTCCGGGGCACGCCGATTACACCTATTACAGGAAATACGGCCTGCGCGACTACCGCGGCGGCGGCCGTTCCTCGGCCCGCGAGACGGCCATGCGCGTGGCGGCCGGCGCCATCGCCAAGAAGTACCTGAAGGAACGCCATGGCGTGCTCATCCGCGGCTACCTCGCCCAGCTCGGCCCCATCCGGGCCGAGGCCTTCGACTGGGACGAGGTGGAGAACAATCCCTTCTTCTGTCCGGACGCCGGCAAGGTGGCCGAGATGGAAAAGTACATGGACGCCCTGCGCAAGGAGGGCAACTCCATCGGCGCGCGCATCAACGTGGTGGCCCAGGGCGTGCCGCCGGGCTGGGGCGAACCCATCTTCGACCGGCTGGATGCCGACATCGCCCACGCGATGATGGCCATCAATGCGGTCAAGGGCGTGGAGATCGGCGCGGGCTTTGCCTGCGTGGAGCAGAAGGGCACCGAGCACCGCGACGAGATCACCATGGACGGTTTCCTCTCCAACCACGCCGGTGGCGTGCTGGGCGGCATCTCCTCGGGGCAGGACATCGCGGTGTCCATCGCGCTCAAGCCGACCTCCAGCATGCGCCTGCCCGGACGCAGCGTGGACCTCGACGGCAACCCCGCCGAGGTGATCACCACCGGCCGCCACGACCCCTGCGTGGGCATACGCGCCACCCCCATCGCCGAGGCCATGCTGGCCATCGTGCTGATGGACCACATGCTGCGCCACCGCGCCCAGAACGCCGACGTCACCACGGACCTCCCGGACATCCCGGCCTCTGCCTGACGGCATGCGTGCCACCGCCCCAGGCCCGGCCCCGTATTACCGGCTGTCCGGGCTGTACTTCTTCTATTTCGCGAGCATCGGGGCCTTCGTCCCGTTCTGGTCGCTGTACCTGGCCGACCTCGGCTTCGCCCCCGCCGCCATCGGCGAGCTGATGGCCATCCTGGTCGCCACCAAGATCATCGCCCCCAACCTCTGGGGCTGGATGGCCGACCACACCGGCCAGCGCATGCGCATCATCCGCATCGCCACCTTCCTCGCCTTCCTCATCTTCATGGGCGTGATCTTCGTCAGCGGCTACTGGCCGCTGGCCATCCTCATGGCCGCCTTCAGCTTCTTCTGGCACGCGACCCTGCCGCAGCTGGAGGCCACCACCATGGGGCACCTGCGCGAGGACGCCCACCGCTATGCGCACATCCGCCTGTGGGGGTCGATCGGCTTCATCGTCAGCGTGAGCCTGATGTCGCCGGTGTTCGATGCCATCGGTATCCAGTGGTTGCCGGTGATCGTGCTGCTGCTGCTGGGCGGCATCTGGCTCAATGCCCTGTTCGTGCCGGGCGAGGGGGAGGTGGTCGCGCAGGACGACGGCGTCTCGATCTGGCGGGTGCTGCGCACGCCGGCGGTGATCGCGCTGTTCGCCGCCTGCTTCTTCATGCAGGCCAGCCACGGCCCCTACTACACCTTTTTCAGCATCTACCTCGAGGACCACGGCTATGCGCGCAGCGTGGTCGGCTCGCTGTGGGCGCTGGGAGTGGTCGCCGAGGTGCTGGTCTTCACCCAGATGCACCGGCTGCTGCCGCGCTTCGGCGCCTCGCGCCTGCTGCTGTTCGCCATCGTCGTGACCACGCTGCGCTGGGTGCTCATCGCCCTGTTCGTGGACGTGGTGCCGGTGCTGCTGGTCGCCCAGCTCATGCACGCGGCGAGCTACGGGCTGTATCACGCCGCGGCCATCTCGCTGATCCACAGGCTGTTTCCCGGACGCCTGCAGGGGCGCGGCCAGGCCCTGTATTCCAGCCTGAGCTTCGGGGTGGGCGGGGCGCTGGGCAGCCTGGCCAGCGGGTATGTCTGGGAGGGCCAGGGCGGGGCGGCCACCTACCTGCTGGCGGCGATGCTCGCCGGCCTCGGCATCCTGGCCGCCATCGCCACCCGTGTCCTGGTCCCGCGCCTGCTGGCCGCGCAGGGGCGCTCGCTGAGGGACGTCTAGGCAGGGGAGGCGCCTGGCCGCTAGTCCGGGTGTGCGGCCAGTGTCTCGATGAAGGCCTGGGCGGCGTTGGACAGCGTGCGCTCGCGGTGGCGTACCGTGCCGAGCTGGCGAACCAGCCGTAATTCTTCTACATGGAGTTCCCGGAGTTCCGGGCCGAGCATGGTGCGGGGCAGCGCGCTCCAGCCCAGGCCGATGGAGACCATCATCTTGATGGTCTCCATGTAGTTGGTCTCGAGATTGACGTTGAGTGTGGTGCCCGTGGCCGCCACGGCGCCGGCGATGATCTCGCGGGTGTAGGTGCCCACGGCCGGCAGGATGGCGGGGTAGGCGGCCAGCTCGCGCAGCGCCACCTGGCCCCGCCCGGCGAGCGGGTGGTTGAGCCCGGTGACGACCACCAGCGGATCGTCCCAGACGAGGCCTGTGTCAAGGACGGGCGCGGGGGCCGAGGGTAACGTGACCACCGCCAGTTCCAGATCGCCGTGCTCCACCGCGGCGCAGGCGGCCTCCGAATCCATGAAGCGCAGGTCCAGTTCCACCTGCGGATGGTCGCGGGTGTAGCGGCGCAGCACCGGCGGCAGGCGATGCAGGCCGATGTGGTGGGAGGTGGCCAGGCTGAGCGGGCCGCGCACCTCCAGCGAGAGGTTGGCGATGAGCCGGCGGCTCTCCTCCAGCTCCTGCAGGATGCGCCGGGCATTGGGCAGCAGGGTGCGGCCCGCCTCGGTGAGCGCCAGGCGCCGGCCGATGCGGTCGAACAGCGGCGTACCGAGTTCGGTCTCCAGCCCCGCGAGCCGCTTGCTCACGGCCGGCTGGGTGAGGTGCAGGGCCTCGGCGGCGCGGGAGACCGAGGCCGCCTCGGCCACGGCGACGAAGGTCTGCAGGGCCTGGATCTCCATGGCGATGCCTCCTGATTGGATTCCTGTGAGGAATCAAATATATGAAAAATATGAATTGGCGTTATTCTAACGCGATGCGTAGACTGGTCGCCATCCTCAAGTGAGATCCGATACATGGCTGGAAAAACGCTCTACGACAAGCTCTGGGACGCGCACGTGGTGCGCGAGGAAAACGGCACGGCGCTGCTCTACATCGACCGCCACCTGGTGCACGAGGTGACCTCCCCGCAGGCCTTCGAGGGTCTGCGCCTGGCGGGGCGCCAGCCCTGGCGCGGCAGCTCGGTGCTGGCGGTGCCGGACCACAACGTCCCCACCACCGACCGCAGCCACGGCATCGCCGACCCGGTGTCGCGCACCCAGGTGGAGACGCTGGACGCCAACTGCCGCGAGTTCCGGATCACCGAGTTCAGCATGAACGACAGCCGCCAGGGCATCGTGCACGTGATCGGCCCGGAGCAGGGCGCGACCCTGCCGGGCATGACCGTGGTCTGCGGCGATTCGCATACCTCTACCCACGGCGCCTTCGGCGCGCTGGCCTTCGGCATCGGCACCTCCGAGGTGGAGCACGTGCTCGCCACCCAGACGCTGCTGCAGAAGAAGTCGAAGTCCATGCTCATCAGCGTGGACGGGCAGGTCGGCCCGGGCGTCACCGCCAAGGACATCGTGCTCGCCATCATCGGCGAGATCGGCACCGCCGGTGGCACCGGCTACGCCATCGAGTTCGGTGGCGAGGCGATCCGCGCGCTGTCGATGGAAGGGCGCATGACCGTGTGCAACATGGCCATCGAGGCCGGCGCACGCGCCGGCATGGTGGCGGTGGACGAGACCACCGTCGAGTATGTACAGGGCCGCCCCTACGCCCCGCGCGTCGACGAGTGGGATCGCGCCGTCGCGGCCTGGTTCGAGCTGCATTCGGACGAGGACGCCGAGTTCGATCGCGTGGTGCGCATCGATGCCGCCGGCATCAAGCCGCAGGTCACCTGGGGCACCTCGCCCGAGATGGTCGCACCGGTCAACGGCCGCGTGCCGGACCCGGAGCAGGAGATGGACGCGGTACGTGCCGACGGCATGCGCCGCGCACTGGAATACATGGGGCTTTCGCCGAACATGCCGATCAGCGATATTGCGGTCGACAAGGTGTTCATCGGCTCCTGCACCAACTCGCGCATCGAGGACCTGCGCGCCGCCGCTGCCGTGGCCAGGGGGCGCAAGGTCGCCGACAACGTCAAGCTGGCCATGGTCGTCCCGGGCTCGGGCCTGGTGAAGGCCCAGGCCGAGAAGGAAGGCCTGGACCGGATCTTCCTCGACGCGGGTTTCGAGTGGCGCGAGCCCGGCTGTTCCATGTGCCTGGCCATGAACGCCGACCGGCTCGAGCCGAGCGAGCGCTGCGCCTCGACCTCGAACCGCAACTTCGAGGGTCGCCAGGGGCAGGGCGGGCGCACCCACCTGGTGAGCCCCGCCATGGCCGCGGCCGCGGCAGTGGCCGGGCATTTTGTCGATGTGCGTGAACTGGTTTCCTGAGACAGGAGTGGTCGTGATGAAGCGAGTCGTGGCAATGGCATTGCTGGTGATGGTCCTGGTGGCACTGAGCGGCTGCGAGACCATGAAGGGCCTGGGCAAGGACATCGAGAACCTGGGCGAGAGCATGCAGAAGAGCAGCGAGAACAGAGACTAAGATCATGCAGGCATTTACCGTCGTGGATGGGCTCGTGGCCCCGCTGGATCGTTCCAACGTGGACACCGATGCCATCATCCCCAAGCAGTACCTCAAGTCGGTCAAGCGCACGGGCTTTGGCCCCAATGCCTTCGACGACTGGCGTTACCTCGATCCGGGCGAGCCCGGCATGGACATGAGCCAGCGTCGACCGAATCCCGACTTCGTGCTCAACCAGCCGCGCTACCAGGGCGCCGAGATCCTGCTGGCGCGCAAGAACTTCGGCTGCGGCTCCTCGCGTGAACACGCGGTGTGGGCGCTGACCGACTATGGTTTTCGTGCCGTGATCGCGCCGAGCTTCGCCGACATCTTCTTCAACAACAGCTTCAAGAACGGGCTGCTGCCGATCCAGCTCGACGAGGCGGTGGTCGACCAGCTGTTCCGCGAGACGGAGGCGACCGAGGGCTACCGCCTGGTCATCGACCTGGCGGCGCAGACGGTGACCACGCCTGCGGGCGAGGCCTTCGGCTTCGAGGTCGATCCCTTCCGCAAGCACTGCCTGCTGAACGGACTGGACGACATCGCGCTGACCCTGCAGCACGCTGACGCGATTCGCGCCTACGAGGAAAAACGCCGGGCCGAGGCGCCCTGGCTGTTCCGCGAGGCCGCGTCCTGAACACGATGCCTGTGACGCATCACGACTGACATATAAAGATACAGAGGCACTAGATCATGACGAGCAAACTGCTGGTACTGCCGGGCGACGGCATTGGTCCTGAGATCGTGGCCGAGGCCGTGAAGGTGCTCGAGGCCCTGCGCCGCGACCATGGCCTGTCCATCGAGATGGAAGAGGCCCCTATCGGCGGTGCCGGCTACGACGCCGAGGGGCACCCGCTGCCCGAGGTGACGCTGGAGCTCGCGAAGCAGTCCGATGCGGTGCTGCTCGGTGCCGTCGGCGGCCCGCCGTACGACACCCTGCCGCGCGAGCTACGCCCGGAGCGCGGCCTGCCCGGCATCCGCTCGGAACTGGATCTGTTCGCCAACCTGCGCCCGGCCATCCTCTATCCGCAGCTGGCCGAGGCCTCCACGCTCAAGCCCGAGGTGGTCGCGGGGCTGGACATCATGATCGTGCGCGAGCTCACCGGCGGCATCTACTTCGGCGAACCGCGCGGCATCCGCACCCTGGATGGCGGCGAGCGTGACGGCTACAACACCATGCGCTACAGCGAATCCGAGATCGAGCGCATCGCGCGCGCGGCCTTCGACGTGGCAATGAAACGCAACAAGCGCCTGTGCTCGGTGGACAAGGCCAACGTCATCGAGGTCTCCGAGCTGTGGCGCGAGGTGGTGACCGCCGTGGGCAAGGACTACCCGGAGGTCGAGCTGAGCCACATGTATGTCGACAACGCCGCCATGCAGCTGGTGCGTGCACCCAAGCAGTTCGACGTGATGGTCACCTCCAACATGTTCGGCGACATCCTCTCGGATGCCGCGGCCATGCTCACGGGCTCCATCGGCATGCTGCCCTCGGCCTCGCTGAATGCCTCGGGCCTGGGCATGTACGAACCCATCCACGGTTCCGCCCCCGACATCGCGGGCCAGGGCATCGCCAATCCGCTGGCCACCATCCTCTCCGTGTCCATGATGCTGCGCTACAGCCTGGAACAGCCGCAGCTGGCCGACCGTATCGAGGCCGCCGTCGGGCGCGTGCTCGACCAGGGGCTGCGCACCGCCGACATCTACTCGGCCGGCTGCCGCAAGGTGGGCACGGCCGAGATGGGCGACGCCATCGTCGCCGCGCTGGCCGACTGAACCGAGCCCCGCGCGCGACCTTCATTCACCGAATACAGACTGGGATAGATACTCATGAGCAAGACATACGATGTAGCCGTCGTCGGCGCCACCGGTGCTGTCGGCGAAACCATGCTGTCCATACTCGCCGAGCGCAGGTTCCCGGTGGGCAAGGTCTACCCGCTGGCCTCCAGCCGCTCCGCCGGCAAGAAGGTCGACTTCGGCGGCAAGCAGATCACGGTCGAGGACCTGGCCACCTTCGATTTCTCGAAGGTGCAGATCGGCCTGTTCTCCGCCGGTGCCTCCATCTCCGCCGAGTTCGCGCCCAAGGCGGCGGCCGCCGGTTGCGTGGTCATCGACAACACCTCGCAGTACCGCTACGACAAGGACATCCCGCTGGTGGTGCCCGAGGTCAATCCGCAGGCCATTGCCGATTACACCGTGCGGGGCATCATCGCCAACCCGAACTGCTCGACCATCCAGATGCTGGTGGCCCTCAAGCCGATCCACGACGCCGTGGGCATCGAGCGCATCAACGTCTGCACCTACCAGGCGGTGTCCGGCACGGGCAAGGAGGCCATCGAGGAACTGGCGCGCCAGAGCGCGGACCTGCTCAACGGCAAGGGCGAGGTGGCCTGCGAGGTCTACCCGAAGCAGATCGCCTTCAACTGCCTGCCGCACATCGACGTCTTCCAGGACAACGGTTACACCAAGGAAGAGATGAAGATGGTGTGGGAGACCCGCAAGATCATGGGGGACGAGAGCATCCTGGTGAACCCGACGGCGGTGCGCGTGCCCGTGTTCTTCGGCCACTCCGAGGCGGTGCACATCGAGACCCGCGAGAAGATCAGTGCCGAGGCCGTGCGCAAGCTGCTGGAAAAGGCCCCGGGTGTGAAGGTGCTGGACGATCGCAAGGACGGTGGCTACCCCACGGCCGTGACCGAGGGCGCCAACAACGATCCCACCTGGGTGGGGCGTATCCGCGAGGATATCTCGCACCCGCGGGGCATCAACCTCTGGGTGGTGGCCGACAACGTGCGCAAGGGGGCGGCACTAAATAGTGTTCAAATCGCCGAGATTTTGATAAAAGACTATTTGTAATCTATAGTTACAGCACTTATTTCGAGTGGCTTGCTTAAAGTAAACTCTCGGGAGTTGCTGTCAGGGCCCTGGTGTTGGAGAAAAATAAGGGAGGCTGGGGTGCATGGCCGGCATGAACGTCATAATGAGGGGAATAACAAGTGCGTAGATTGGCCTTGGGCTTAGCCCTGCTGGGAACCCTGATTCCGGCAATTTCCCACGCCCTGGGACTGGGGGAGATCGAAGTCGACTCGGCACTGCATCAGCCGCTCAAGGCCGAGATCGACCTGGTGTCGGCGACCGAGAGCGACCTGGCGACGTTGCGGGTCGAACTGGCCTCGGCCGAGGTCTTCGAGCGGGTCGGCATCGATCGTCCCTACCTGCTGCGGGAACTCCAGTTCGAGCCGGTGATGAACGCCAACGGCGAGCCCGTGATCCGCGTCACCACCGCCCAGCCCATTCGCGAGCCCTTCCTCAACTTCCTGGTCGAGATCCGCTGGCCCCGTGGCCGGCTGCTGCGCGAATACACCATTCTGCTCGACCCGCCGGTCTTCTTCGAGGAGCGGCGGGCCGCCGCGGCCGCCGCCCCGGAGGTCGCCCCCGAGCCGGCCGCCGTGCCGGTGCCGCCGGTGGCAGGTGCCCCCGAGCTGGCTCCTGCTCCTGCTCCGGCACCTGCTCCGGCGCCCATGCCCGAGGCGGTCGCGCCCGAACCCGAGCCTCTAGCGGCCCCCGTCGAGCCCGAGCCGGTGCCGGCCTACGAGCCCCCGCCGCCAGCCCCCGTGTCCCGTACCGAGCCGGTCCCGCGTGCCGGAGGGGACAGCGTGATCCTGCCGGCCCCGCGCGAGACCTATAGCTATGGGGACGCCGAGCCGGTCGCCACGGCGCCGGAAGAATTCGAGCTCTTCCCGCGCATCCCGATCGATGTGGCGGCGGCCCGTACCGAGGAGCTGCGTACCCAGCGGGGCGACACCCTCTCGCAGATCGCCCAGCAGGTCCGTCCCGACGACAGCATCTCCATGCCGCAGATGATGATGGCCCTGCTGCGCGCCAATCCCGAGGCCTTCTACAACGACAACATCAACAACCTCAAGAGCGGCTATGTCCTGCGCGTGCCCTCGCGCGAGGAGATCCAGTCCCTGAGCCGTGCCCAGGCCATGGCCGAGGTGAGCGAGCAGAATGCCCTGTGGCGCGAATACCGCGCCCAGGTGGCCGGCCAGGCCGTGCCCCAGGGCGTGGCCAGCGTGCCCGCCGGCGAGGCGGCTCCGGCCGCCGACGGCGAGACCGTGAGCGAGGCCCCGGCAGAGACTGCCGAGGGACGTCTGGAACTGGTCGGCACCGAGGAGCAACGTGGCACCGAGGGTGGACAGGTGGTTGGCGATGGCGAGGACACCGCCAGCCTGCAGCGCGAGCTCGCCATACTGCGCGAACAGGCCGAATCCCGCCGCATGGAGACCCAGGAGCTCCAGTCCCGGGTCCAGGAACTGGAAGAGACCCTGGCCCGCAAGGACCGCCTGATCGAACTGAAGGACGAAGAACTGCAGAACCTGCAGGCGCGGGTCGAAGCGGAGGCGTCTGCCGCCCCGGCAGCAGAACAGGCACCGACGGCCGGACCGGCCGAGGAGCCTGCCGCCGAGCCGATGCCGGAGGCAGCATCGGAGCCGGAGGTCGCGCCCACTACCGAGGAGCGTGCGGAACCGGCAGATACCGAGGCCGCCGCGCCGGAGACCGTCGAGCCCGCCCCGGCCGAAGCCCCCGTGGCTGAAGAAGCACCCGTGGCTGAAGCGCCCATGGATACCGAGACCGCCCCGGCCCCCGTGCCGGAGCCCAAGGTGACGCCGCCCCAGCCGGCGCCGGCACCGAGCTTCCTCGATGACCTGCTGGCCAACCCGAACATGTTGATGGCCGCGGGCTTTGGTGGCCTGCTGATCCTGGCCCTGGTCGCGCTGCTGCTGCGTCGCGGCAAGGGCGGCGACAAGCCGAAGGCCGAGAAGAAGCCCCGGGAGAAGAAGGAAAAGAAGGGAAAAAAGTCCGGGGCGGCTGAGGCAGCAGCTCCAGCCGCAGCCGTCGCGGCGGCGCCCCTGGCGAGTGAAGCGGCCGAGCCGGCACCGGCGGTCGAGTCGCCGGCCAGTACCAGGGCCGAAGCGCCAGCGGAGATGGATTTCGACCTCGAGGCCGAGGCCCCCGCAGCGGTGGATCTGGAGTCCACGCAGGCCCTCAGCGCTGCGGCGCCTGCGGCGCCCGGCGAGTCCGGCGACATCGAAACCGACGAGACCACGGAAGAGGCCGATGTCTACATCGCCTATGGTCTTTACCAGCAGGCGGAAGACCTGCTGAAGACGGCGATTGCCGGTCATCCGAACAAGCCGGTCTACCAGCTCAAGCTGGCCGAGACCCATTTCGCTGCACGCAATCTTGCCGGCTTCGAAGAGGCCGCCCGCGGCCTGCACGAGGCGCTGGGCGACGAGTCGAGCCCGATGTGGGCGCGTGTGGCGGCCATGGGCAAGGAGCTCAAGAGCGATAACCCGCTGTTTACGGGGACCGATACCGGCGGCTTCTCGGCGGCCGATTTCGAGCGCGAGAAGCCGGCCACCGCGGATATCGACCTCGGGGCCGATCTCGACGAGTCGCTCTCCGCCCCGCAGGACGATGCACTGGATCTGGGTGGTGATCTGGACCTGGGTGACTTCGACCTGGGCGAGCCGGAGCCGACGCAGGAAGAGACGTCCCTGGGCTTTGCCGGCGCCGACGAGACCATGAGCATGGACATGTCGGACGTCGCGGAGTCGGACGAGGCGGATGCCCTGGATCTCGGCGATTTCGGCGCCGATCTCGACCTGGGCGAGGGCGCCACGGCCGATACGGATGCCACCGGCGAGTCCCCCTCGCTGGCCGAGGAGACCGGCGAGCTGGAGTTCGATCTCGGTGAATTCGATCTGGGCGGCGGCGAGGCCGAAACGGAGACCAAGCCCGACACCGAGGCCACCGACGACGCACTGGACGTCGGTTTCGAGCTCGATACCAGCGATTTCGACCTGGGTGGCGAAGAGGCCATGGAAGAGCCCGCGACCGCGGCCGTGGACGAGACGGTGGAGCTGGATGTCGGCGATCTGGACTTCGGTCTGGACGAGGCGGCCACCGCCGAGACCGGGAGCGAGGGCCTGGCCTTTGGTGAAGAGGAGGAGGAAAGCGACCTCATTTCCGGTGGCGATGAAGTCGGCACCAAGCTCGATCTTGCCAAGGCCTACATCGACATGGGTGATGACGAGGGTGCCCGCAGCACCCTGGAAGAGGTCATGACCGAGGGCAACGCGGCACAGAAGCAGGAGGCGCAGGAGTTGCTGAACCAGATCGCCTGATCTGCCGACGCGCCGCGTGCGATCGAAGGCCGGGGCCCTGGTGGCCCCGGCTTTTTTTGTGCGCGTCAAACGGGGTACCATCGCCGCCCATGCATCCGCTCATCCGCATCCTCGGCCTGCTGGCCCTGCTGGTCTTTCTCGCCCGCGCCGACTGGCCGGCGTTGCTGGTTGCCGCACTGCTGCTCGCCTGTCTCTATGGACTATCCACCGTCGCCAACGGGGCGCGGCTGTGGCGCATGGTCGCGCGCCTGCGTTACTTCTTCCTCGCGATCCTGCTGGCCTTCGGTCTGGGGACGCCGGGCGAGGCGCTGGCGGACTGGCCGGGTCTCGCCTGGTTCAGCCGCGAGGGCCTGGTCCTGGGCGGCGAGCGGGTCGCGGGCCTGGTGCTGATCGTGGCCGCCGTCCACTGGCTGCTGGAGACAACCGCGCGCGACGAACTGGCCGCCAGCCTGTACTGGCTGCTGCGGCCGCTGGCCTGGCTGCGGGTGCCGGTCGACCGCTTCGTGCTGCGCCTGGTACTCACGCTCGAGCGTATCGAGGCCATGCTGGATCATGCCCGGCGCGTACGGGGGCGACCCGGGCAGCCGGAGGCCCGCGATGGCCTGGTTCAACGGGCCGCAGTGCTCGGCGAGCAGACGCTCGGTCGGGCGGAGGCGGAACAGGGTGCCGTGGTGAACCTGCAGCTGTCGTCCCTCCCCGGGGTGTGGCAATGGGCCGGCTGGCTGCTGTTCGTGGTCGCTCTGCTGCTGCTGGGGCCGGCGAGGATGCTGTCATGAGAATCGCCCTGGCCGTGGAATACGATGGCAGCCGTTACATGGGCTGGCAGCGCCAGTCGCATGGCGACACCGTGCAGGGGCGGGTCGAGGCCGCACTCTCGCGGGTGGCCGATCACCCCGTGGAGGTCTACTGCGCCGGCCGCACCGATGCCGGGGTGCATGCGCTGGGGCAGGTCATCCATTTTGACAGCGATGCCGATCGCAGCCTGCGCGCCTGGGTGCTGGGTACGAACTGCAACCTGCCGGACGACATCGCCATCCGCTGGGCCCAGCCGGTCGCCGACGACTTTCATGCCCGTTTCTCCGCCCGTTCGCGCCGCTATCGCTACGTCATCGACAACCGCTGGGTGCGTCCGGCCCTGCACCAGCGGCGCGTCACCTGGCACTATCATCGCCTGGACGAGGCGCGCATGCACGAGGCCGGTCAGGCCCTGCTCGGCGAGCACGACTTCTCTTCCTACCGGGCGCTGGGCTGCCAGGCCAAGCACCCTGTGCGCGAACTCTACGAACTCAGGGTCACCCGTTCCGGCGACTTTCTCTACCTGGACGTGCATGCCAACGGCTTTCTGCACCACATGGTGCGCAACATCGCCGGGGTGCTGATGGCCATCGGCCAGGGCGAGCGCCCGGTGGAATGGGCGGAGGAGCTGCTGGCGGTGCGCGACCGCACGCTGGGCGGGGTGACGGCCCCGGCGCATGGCCTGTATTTCGTCACCGCCTACTACGATGCGGACGTCGATCTGCCGCCACCTCCCGCCCCGCCGGTGTTCGGCTGAAGACCCCGCCAGGGGCGTGGTTTGCGTCGTCCAGCCCCGCGATTTCTGGTAGGCTAGGCGGTCCATTGAAAACCCGTGGCGAGGCCATGCGAACCCGCATCAAGATCTGCGGCATCACGCGTCTGGAAGACGCCCTCTGCGCGGCCGAACTCGGCGCCGATGCGCTGGGCTTCGTCTTCTATCCGAAGAGCCCGCGCCACATCGAGCCGGCCGCGGCGCAGGCGATCGTGGCGGCCCTGCCACCCTTCGTCACCACGGTGGGGTTGTTTCTGGATGCGCGCGCCGAGGTCGTACGCGAGACCCTGGCCGAAGTGGCGCTGGACGTGCTGCAGTTCCATGGTGACGAGTGCCCGGCCGACTGCGGCCTCTACGGGCGGCCCTATCTCAAGGCCGTGCCCATGGGTGGGGCCATCGACGTGGCTGGCTACATGAACACCTATCCGGATGCCGCGGGTTTTCTGCTCGACAGCCACGCCCCGGGCGCGGCCGGCGGTACCGGCGAGACCTTCGACTGGCGGGTGATCCCGCCCAGACTGCCGCGTCCGGTGATACTGGCCGGCGGGCTCAACGCCGGCAACGTCGCCCAGGCATTGCACCAGAACCGGGTGTGGGGCGTGGACGTCAGCAGCGGGGTGGAGCAGGCCCCGGGCATCAAGGATGCCGTCAAGATGGCTGCCTTCATAGACGAGGTAAAAAGTGTCGACAGCGAGTGAGAAAACCCAGCCGATGATCTGGTCCGCCTATCCGGACGCACGGGGTCATTTCGGCCCCTATGGTGGCCGTTTCGTGGCCGAGACCCTGATGCAACCCCTGCTGGAGCTGCAGGCCGCCTACGAGGAGATGAAGGCCGACCCGGCCTTCCAGGCCGAGTTCGACCGTGACCTGGCCGATTACGTCGGGCGCCCGAGCCCGCTCTACCTGGCCGAGCGCTGGACGCAGAAGCTCGGCGGTGCGCGCATCTATCTCAAGCGCGAAGACCTCAATCACACCGGTGCGCACAAGGTGAACAACACCATCGGCCAGGCCCTGCTCGCCAAGCGCATGGGCAAGACCCGCATCATCGCCGAGACCGGCGCGGGCCAGCACGGCGTGGCCTCGGCCACGGTGGCCGCGCGCCTGGGCCTCAAGTGCGTGGTGTACATGGGCGAGGAGGACGTGCAGCGCCAGGCGCCCAACGTCTACCGCATGCGCCTGCTGGGCGCCGAGGTGGTGTCGGTGAAGTCCGGCTCGCGTACGCTCAAGGATGCGCTGAACGAGGCCATGCGCGACTGGGTGACCAACGTCGACGACACCTTCTACATCATCGGCACCGTGGCCGGCCCCCATCCCTACCCGGCCATGGTGCGCGACTTCCAGTCCGTGATCGGCCGCGAGGCGCGGCGCCAGATCCTGGAGAAGGAAGGCCGCCTGCCGGATGCGCTGGTCGCCTGCGTTGGCGGCGGCTCCAATGCCATCGGCCTGTTCCATCCCTTCCTCGACGATGCCGAGGTGGCGATGTATGGCGTCGAGGCGGCCGGCTTCGGCCTGGACACCGGCCGGCACGCCGCCCCGCTGTGCGCGGGCAAGCCCGGCGTGCTGCACGGCAACCGCACCTACCTGATGGAGGACGTGGACGGGCAGATCATCGCCACGCATTCCGTCTCCGCCGGTCTGGACTATCCCGGCGTCGGCCCCGAGCATGCCTGGCTGAAGGATGCCGGGCGCGCCAACTACGTGGCCGTGACCGACGAGGAGGCCATGCAGGCCTTCCACGAGATCACCCGCACCGAGGGCATCATCCCGGCGCTGGAGAGCAGCCACGCCCTGGCCTACGTGCGCAAGCTCGCGCCCCAGCTCGGCCCGGACAAGGTGATCGTGGTCAACCTGTCGGGCCGTGGCGACAAGGACATCAACACCGTCGCCCGCCTGGAAGGAATCACGTTATGAGCCGTATCCCGCATCGCTTCGCCGACCTCAAGGCGCAGGGCCGCAAGGCCCTCATCCCCTATGTCACCGCCGGCGACCCGCGGCCGGAGACCACCGTGCCGCTCATGCACGCGATGGTGGCGGCCGGCGCCGACCTCATCGAGCTGGGCGTGCCGTTCTCCGACCCCATGGCCGACGGCCCGGTGATCCAGCAGGCCTGCGAACGCGCGCTGGAACACCACGTCAGCCTGCGCAACGTCCTGGAGATGGTGGCCGAGTTCCGCGAGCAGGACCAGGACACCCCGGTGGTGCTCATGGGCTATCTCAACCCGATCGAGATCATGGGCGTGGAGGCCTTCGCCCAGGAGGCGGCGGCCGTGGGCGTGGACGGCGTGCTCACCGTGGACCTGCCGCCGGAGGAGGGCCACGAGCTGGTCGAGGCCCTGAAGGCCCAGGCCATCGATCCCATCTTCCTGCTCTCGCCGACCAGCACCGAGGCCCGCATCGACGCCATCTGCCAGGCGGCCAGCGGCTTCGTCTACTATGTCTCGCTGAAGGGCGTGACCGGGGCCGCCACCCTGGACGTGGAAGCCGTCGCGGCCAAGCTGGCGGCGATACGCCGCCATGCACAGACCCCGGTGGGTGTGGGTTTTGGCATCTCGGATGCCGACACCGCGGCACGCGTGGCCACCGTGGCCGATGCGGTGGTGGTCGGCAGCGCCATCGTGCGGCGCATTGCCGAAAACGTGACCCAGCCCGAGGTCGCCCGGGAGCAGGTCGGGGCATTGTTAAGCGCCATGCGCGAGGCCATGGATGCCGCGGTGAAGGCCGCCTGAGCGGTCCACGGAATCGAGACAGAGAACAACGACAGGATTGAGGACACCACCATGAGCTGGCTGGAACGACTGCTTCCTTCACGCATCCGCACCGACGCCACCGGCAAGCGCGGCGTACCCGAGGGATTGTGGAACAAGTGCGACGCCTGCGGCGCCGTGCTCTATCGCGCCGAGCTCGAGCGCAACCTCGAGGTCTGTCCCAAGTGCTCCCACCACATGCGCATCGATGCGCGCCGTCGCCTGGATGTCTTCCTGGACGAGGCCCCGCGCGAGGAGATCGGTGGCGAGATCGAACCCGTCGACATCCTCAAGTTCCGTGACAGCAAGCGCTACAAGGATCGCCTGGTCGCCGCGCAAAAGGCCACCGGCGAGAAGGACGCGCTGATCGTCATGCGCGGGGCGGTCAAGGGCCTGCCGCTGGTGGCGGCGGCCTTCGACTTCCGTTTCATGGGAGGTTCCATGGGCTCGGTGGTGGGCGAGCGCTTCGTGCGCGCGGCCAATGCCAGCCTGGAGGCCGAGATCCCCCTGATCTGCTTCTCCGCCAGTGGCGGGGCGCGCATGCAGGAGGCGCTGTTCTCGCTCATGCAGATGTCCAAGACCTCGGCGGCACTGGCCCGCCTGTCGCGCCGGGGCGTGCCCTTCATCTCGGTGCTCACCGACCCGACCATGGGCGGGGTGTCGGCCAGCTTCGCCATGCTGGGCGATGTGCACATCGCCGAGCCTAACGCCCTGATCGGTTTCGCCGGTCCGCGCGTCATCCAGCAGACCGTGCGCGAGACCCTGCCGGAGGGTTTCCAGCGCAGTGAGTTCCTGCTCGAGCACGGTGCCATCGACATGATCGTCGATCGTCGCGACCTGCGCGACCGGGTGGCGAGCCTGCTCGCCATCATGACCCATCGTCCGGCCCCCTGATCCCGCCCGGAACGCTGCGGGCCCATGCGCTTTCAGACCCTCGACGAATGGCTGGCCTGGCAGGAGACCGCGCATAGCACCGCCATCGACCTGGGCCTGGAGCGCGTCGGCGAGGTGGCCCGGCGGCTCGGCCTGACCCGGCCCGACGCCCCCGTCATCACCATCGCCGGCACCAACGGCAAGGGCTCCTGCGTGGCCTATTTCGAGGCCATCCACCAGGCCGCCGGCCGGCGCGTCGGTGCCTATACCTCGCCGCATCTGCTGCGCTACAACGAGCGTGTGCGCGTGGATGGCCTTCCTGTCACCGACGAGGCCCTCTGCGAGGCCTTCGCGCGCATCGATACGGCGCGCGGCGATATCAGCCTCAGCTATTTCGAGTTCGGCACGCTGGCCGCGCTGGAGGTGTTCCGCCAGCAGGCGGTGGACGTGATCCTGCTGGAGGTCGGTCTCGGCGGCCGGCTGGACGCCGTCAACATCCTCGACGCCGACCTGGCGCTGATCGCCAGCATCGGTCTCGACCACGTCGAGTGGCTGGGCGAGGATCGCGAGTCCATCGGCCGGGAGAAGGCCGGGATCATGCGTGCCGGACGCCCGGTGGTCTGCGGCGACCGCGAGCCGCCGGGCTCGATCCTGGCGCATGCCGCCTCCGTGGGGGCGACACTCTATCGCATCGGCGAAGAGTTCGACGTCGAGCTTGGGGAGGGCGACTGGAGCTGGCGCACGGACGATCGGCGGCTGGACGAACTGCCCCGGCCGGCGCTGGCCGGGGCCGTCCAGTACGACAACGCCGCCTGTGTGCTCATGGGTCTGGAACTGCTGCGCGAACGCCTGCCGGTCTCGCGTGCCCATATCGAGGTCGGGCTGTCCGCGGCCCGTCTGGGCGGGCGTTATCAGCGGCTGCCCGGGCCTGCCGAGACCATCCTGGACGTGGCCCATAATCCGGACAGTGCACGGGTCTTCGCTCAGACCCTGGCGGCAGATCCCGTCGCCGGACAGACCCTGGCCGTGTGTGCCGTGCTGGCCGACAAGGACCTGGAGGCCATCGCCCGGCCGTTCCTTCCCCTGGTCGACGCCTGGTACGTCGGCGGGCTCGACGTCGCCCGGGCGCGTCCGACCCAGGCGCTGGCCGACGAGCTGCAGGCGCTGGTGCCGGCCGGCATCGGTGTGGAGCGACACCCCACGGTCTTCGAGGCCTACGAGGCTGCCCGCCGCGCGGCCCTGCCCGGCGACCGCATCATCGTGTTCGGCTCCTTCTACACCGTGGCCGCCGTGCTGGACCGATGCCTATAATGCCCGTGCCCACTGAGTGACGAGAGACAGCGTGGATATCCCTATCAAGCAACGACTGGTCGGACTTGCCGTGCTGATCGCCCTGGCCGCGATCTTCCTGCCCATGCTGCTCGACGGCTCCGGCCGCGAGGGGCATGTGCGGGTGGACATGGACATCCCGCCGGAACCGCTGTTTCCGGCGCCCGAGCGCCTGCCGGAACGGCCGACGGCGCCCGAGCCGGTCGAACGCAGTCTGCCGGCCGAGGCGCCGGCCCCGGTGCAGGCGTCGGAGCCGGCCCCGGCACCTGCCGAGACGGCCAGGCCGCGGCCGGCCGAGCCCGTGGCCCGGGCCACGCCCTCCGCCCCCGCCGAGCGTGGTGAGGCCGTGACCGAAGAGGGTTGGGTCGTGCAGGTCGGCAGTTTCAGCGAGGAGGGGCGTGCGCAGACGCTGCGCAAGAGCCTGCGTGAGAAGGGCTTCGAGGCCTTCGTCGAGCCCTTCAGCAGTGGCGAGATTCACGTGTATCGCGTGAAGGTGGGGCCGCCGGCCGCGCGCGCCGACGCCGAGGGGCTGGCCGTACGCCTGGAGCAGGAGCAGGGGCTCAAGGGCCTGGTGGTCTCTCAGCCCTGAGGTTTTGCATGTCTTCACGCCGTCGGCTCTGTTAGAATTGCCGGCCTCACACACCACGACCGATCCCTTCGAGGACTGATCCCGCCAATCCAATGAGCTGGTTCGATCTTGTCATCCTGGGCGTGATTGCCATATCCGCCGTGGTGGGCGCCTATCGCGGCCTGATCAAGGAGGCCGTGTCGCTGGCCACCTGGATACTGGCCGTCTGGGTCGCCATCCGCTTTTCCGCCGCCTTCTCCTCGGTGCTGCCCGACGCGCTCTCCAGCGCGAGCTTCAGCCTGGGCGAGCTGGAATTCCGGCTCGACAATCTCAAGGTCGGCATCGCCATGGTCATCCTGTTCATCCTGACCTGGATCGTCGGTGCCATCGTCCAGTTCCTGCTGCGCTATCTGGTGCAGGTGGCCAATTTCACCGCCACCGACCGCCTGCTCGGCGCCGGCTTCGGCGTGCTGCGCGGCGGCCTGCTGGTGGTGGCGCTGCTGCTGCTCGCGGGGCTCACCACGGCACCGCGTGCCGGCTTCTGGCAGAACTCGCTGCTGATCCCGCCCTTCGAGCAGGTGGCCGTCTGGGCCCTGCAGCTGCTGCCGGATCACGTGGCCCACTACTTCTCCTATGCTAGTTAAGGCCTGATAAGGGCATCGTTACACAATCGTGAGGTTTGAATGTGCGGCATCATCGGAATCGTAGGTCACTCGCCCGTCAATCAGGCGCTGTATGACGGGCTGACCGTCCTGCAGCATCGTGGCCAGGATGCTGCCGGTATCGTCACCTACGACGACGGGCGACTGAACCTGCGCAAGGACAACGGCCTGGTGCGCGACGTCTTCCATACCCGTCACATGCGCCGCCTGAGCGGGCACATGGGTATCGGCCACGTGCGCTACCCGACGGCGGGCAGCTCCTCCTCGGCCGAGGCGCAGCCCTTTTACGTCAATTCGCCCTTCGGCATCACGCTGGGTCACAACGGCAACCTCACCAACGCCGACCAGCTGAAGCAGGAGCTGTTCCTGCAGGACCGCCGCCACATCAACACCTCTTCGGATTCCGAGATCCTGCTCAACGTCTTCGCCCAGGAACTGCTGCGCCAGGACAAGCTGCGCCTGAGCCCGGAGGACGTGTTTGCCGCGGTGAGCGGCGTGCATCGCCGCTGCGAGGGGGCCTACGCCGTGACCGCGATGATCGCGGGCTACGGCATCGTCGCCTTCCGCGATCCCTTCGGCATCCGTCCCGTGGTCTATGGCCGGCGCGAGGCGGAGCAGGGCCCCGAGTTCATGGTGGCCTCCGAGAGCGTGGCCCTGGATGCGCTGGGCTTCGAGATGGTGCGCGACCTGGCGCCCGGCGAGGCGATCTACATCTCCATCGACGGCGAGGTCAGCACCCAGCAGTGTGCGCAGAACCCGGTGTACTCGCCCTGCATCTTCGAGTATGTGTATTTCGCGCGCCCGGATTCGGTGATCGACAACGTCTTCGTGCACAAGGCGCGCATGCGCATGGGTGACAAGCTCGCCAAGAAGATCATGCGCGAGTGGCCCGATCACGACATCGACGTGGTCATCCCGATCCCGGACACCAGCCGCACCTCGGCGCTGGAGATGGCGAACACCCTGGGGGTGAAGTACCGCGAGGGCTTCATCAAGAACCGTTACATCGGCCGCACCTTCATCATGCCGGGCCAGACCCAGCGCAAGAAGTCCGTGCGCCAGAAACTCAATCCCATCGACCTCGAATTCCGCGGCAAGAACGTGATGCTGGTGGACGACTCCATCGTGCGCGGCACCACCTCGGGCGAGATCGTGCAGATGGCGCGCGATGCCGGCGCCAACAAGGTGTACTTCGCCTCCGCCTCGCCGCCGATCCGCTATCCGAACGTGTACGGCATCGACATGCCGGCCGCCAGCGAACTCATCGCCCACGGCCGTACCGAGCAGGAGGTCTGCGAGGCCATCGGCGCCGACCGGCTCATCTACCAGGACCTGCAGGACCTGATCGATGCCGTGCGCAAGGGCAACGCCAATCTGCAGCAGTTCGACTGTTCGGTGTTCACGGGCGAGTACGTCTCCGGGATCAGCCAGGCCTATCTGGACGCGATCCAGGAGGCGCGCAGCGACGCCAACAAGTCCAGGCGCGATCGCTCGCTGGCCACCATCGATCTGCACAACTCGGTCTGAGATGCGACGGCTCGGGCTGGCGCTGTGCCTGCTGGTGTCCGGCCTGCTGCCGCTTGTCGTGCAGGCCGCGGTGGATGACGCGAGGACCCAGGACCTGATGCCACGTATACCCCTCAGCGATCCCTGGCAGCCCGTCCTCGACGAGCTCGCCCTCCGCTATCCCGGGCATGACCGGCAACGGGTGGTGATCGTGAGCGTGGGCGAGCAGCAGCTGCATTACTTCGAGGAGGGCCGGCTGGTGCGCAGCTACCCGGTCTCCACCTCGCGCTATGGCATCGGCAGTGCCGAGGGCAGCAACCGCACGCCACTGGGCGTGCACCGGGTGCGGCGCAAGATCGGTGCCGATGCGCCCCTGGGCACCATTTTCAGGGCCCGCCAGGACACGGGTGTCGTGGCCGAGATCGTGCACGAGCCGCGCTTCACCGACGACGACTACGTCACCAGCCGCATCCTCTGGCTGGATGGCCTGGAGGAGGGCCGCAATCGCGGCCCCGGGGTGGATTCCTTCCAGCGCTACATCTATCTGCACGGCACGCACGAGGAGGGGCTGATCGGCCAGCCGGCCTCGCATGGCTGCGTGCGCATGTACAACCGCGACGTGGCCGAGCTCTTCGATGCCCTGCCCGAAGACAGCCTGGTGGTGATCGTCGAATAGCCTCCGAGTGACGGCCGTTTGACAGCCCGCCAGGGCTGGCATAGGCTTTTCGCAACGCGCCGATTTGAATCTCAGCTTGCGGGCGCTCAACAAATGCAGCTAAAGCGGGAGTCCATCAGGACCTGCTTTGGCATTGCTGAAGCGGGTTTTTTTGTGCCCGCATCAAATGATATGGAGAGGAACAGCCATGACCATTGATGACAGCGGCGACGCCTACGGCTTCGAGACCCTGGGCGTACGTGCGGGGCAGACGCGCACCGCCGAGGGCGAACAGTCCGAGCCCATCTTCCCCACCTCGAGCTTCGTCTTCGAGAGTGCCGCGCAGGCCGCCGCCCGCTTTGGCGGGCAGGAACCCGGCAACATCTACTCGCGCTTCACCAACCCGACGGTGCGCATGTTCCAGGACCGGCTGGCGGCGCTGGAGGGGGGCGAGTCCTGCGTGGCCACCTCGTCCGGCATGGCGGCGATCCTGGCCACCTGCATGGGCCTGCTCGAGGCCGGCGACCACGTGGTGTGCTCGCGCGCGGTATTCGGCACCACCACGGTGCTGTTCAACAACTACCTCAAGAAGTTCGGCGTGGCCACCGACTTCGTGCCGCTCACCGACATGGCGGCCTGGGAGGCGGCGATCCGGGACAACACCCGGCTGCTGTTCGTGGAGACACCCTCCAACCCGCTCACCCAGGTCGTCGACATCCGCGCGCTGGCCGAGCTCGCGCACCGGCGCGGCTGCCTGCTGGTGGTGGACAACTGCTTCTGCACCCCGGCCCTGCAGCGACCGCTGGAGCTGGGTGCGGACATCGTCATCCACTCGGCCACCAAGTACCTGGACGGGCAGGGGCGCTGCATCGGCGGTGCCGTGGTCGGCGATGCCGAGCGCGTGGGCAAGGACGTGTTCGGCTTCCTGCGCACCGCCGGCCCCACCATGAGCCCCTTCAACGCCTGGGTGTTCCTCAAGGGCCTGGAGACCCTGAAGCTGCGCATGGAGGCCCATAGCGCCAAGGCCCTGGAGCTGGCCACCTGGCTCGAACACCAGCCGCAGGTGGCGAAGGTGCACTATCCCGGCCTGGCCTCGCATCCGCAACACGCGCTCGCCGCGCAGCAGATGTCGGCCTTCGGCGGCATCATCGGCTTCGAGCTCGCCGCCGGCCAGGCGGACGCCTGGAGCGTGATTGACCACACGCGCATGATCTCCATCACCGCCAACCTGGGGGATACCAAGTCCACCATCACCCATCCGGCCACCACCACGCACGGGCGGCTCACGCCCGAGCAGCGGGCCGATGCCGGCATCAGCGACGGGCTGATCCGTATCGCCGTGGGCCTGGAGGACGTGGATGACCTCAAGGCCGACCTGCAGCGCGGGCTCGACCAGCTGCGCTGATGCGCATGACGGGCCCGCGCGACGACCTGCTGGCCATCTACGCCGCCGCGCTGGCGGCCGTGGGTGGCGAGCGGGCAGTACTGCGCGCGCTGGCCGACACCCCCTTGGCAGGCCAGTGGCAGGTGGTGGCCATCGGCAAGGCGGCCGCCGCCATGTGGCGCGGGGCGCGGCAGTCCCTGGGCGAACGGCTGGGCGCCGGTCTCGTCATCACCAAGACCGGGCATGCCGAGGGGCTGGTCACGGGGCCCGGGCTCGAGGTCATCGAATCCGACCATCCGGTGCCCGGCACGCAGAGCCTCGCGGCGGGTCGGCGCCTGCTGGCCTTTCTTGGGGACGCCCCGCCGGATGCCCGTTTCCTGTTCCTGATCTCCGGCGGTGCTTCCAGCCTGGTCGAGGTCCTGCCCGAGGGGGTCGATGCCGGGTGGCTGGCCCGCCTCAACACCTGGCTGCTTGGCAGTGGTCTCGATATCGCGGCCGTCAACGCCGTGCGCCGCCGTGCCTCGCGCATCAAGGGGGGTGGCCTGCTGTCCTGGCTGGCGGGGCGGGAGGCGCGCTGTCTGCTGATCTCCGACGTGCCGGGAGACGACCCGGCGGTGATCGGCTCGGGACTGCTGGTCCCGGGTGATGCGCCGCCGCTGCCCGCGGGGCTGCCGGACTGGATACGCGACGGGTTGCCGCCCCTGCCGCGGCCGGACAGCGGTGTTACCGTCGACTGCCGTATCGTGGCCGACCGTCGCCGTGCCCTGGATGCGGCCGCGGCCGCGGCGGCGGCGCGTGGTTACCCCGTGCACCGGCACGAGGCCTTTCTCGCCGGCGAGGCGCAGGCCGTGGGCGAGCGCCTGGCCGAGGCCCTGCGACAGGGGCCGGCAGGTGTCCACCTCTGGGCCGGTGAGACCACCGTGCGCCTGCCGGCACGGCCCGGGCGGGGCGGGCGCAACCAGCACCTCGCCCTGGCCGCCGCGCAGCGCCTGGCCGGTGGGGCCGGCATCTGGCTGCTGGCCGCCGGCACCGACGGCAGCGACGGCCCGACCGGGGACGCCGGCGCCCTGGTCGACGGGCAGAGCGCGGCGCGCATGGCGCTGGACGGCTGCGACCCGGGGGCGGCGCTCGCACGGGCCGACAGCGGCCCCTGCCTGGAGGCGGCCGGCGATCTCATCCGTACGGGCCCGACTGGGACCAACGTGATGGATCTCGTCATCGGGCTTAAAATCGACGGCCCGACCCAACCCCGCGCGACACCATGATCCGCAACCTCCACCAGGCGGCCCATGCCGCCCTCATGCTGGACGACCCGGCGGCCAAGCGCAGCGCCGCCGCCGAACTGCAGGCCCGCTGGGCGGCCGGCGAGCTGCTGCGCGAGACGGCGCCCGCAGCGGTGCCCATCGCGATCCCGGGCAGGCCGGACCGGCCCTTACTGGTGCATCCGCGCGACGTGCCCCAGCGTCGGCTCAACAGCGACGCGGGCCGGGCGGCACTGGTCCATGCCATTGCCCATATCGAGTTCAATGCCATCAATCTCGCCCTGGATGCCGTCTACCGCTTCCGTGACCTGCCAGATGCCTATTACGGCGACTGGTTGCGCGTGGCGGCCGAGGAGGCCAGCCACTTCGCCCTGCTGCAGGAGAGGCTGGCCGAACTGGGCCATGCCTACGGCGACCTGCCGGCGCACAACGGGCTGTGGGAGATGGCGGTGAAGACCGCCCACGATCCGCTGGTGCGCATGGCGCTGGTGCCACGCGTGCTCGAGGCCCGCGGACTGGACGTGACACCCGGCATGATGGAGCGGCTGCGCCAGGTGGGCGATACGCGCACCGTGGCGATCCTCGAGGTCATCCTGCGCGAGGAGATCGGGCATGTGGCGATCGGCTCGCGCTGGTATGCTTGGTGCTGCGAACAACGTGGCGTGGACCCGCAGGCGACCTTCCTCGACCTGCTGGACGAATACATGACGGGCCGCCTGCGTGGCCCCTTTCACGAAGAGGCGCGACGCCAGGCCGGCTTCACCGAGGCCGAACTGGCGAAACTCAACGCGCTCGACAGCAACTGAAGACGGGATGAAGACATGCGTTTGAAACTGACGATGGTCCTGGGCGTACTGGCCCTGGTGACACTGGCCGGCTGCTCCGGCCAGGACGATGAGACGGCCGGCGAGACCGCCCAGAAGGAGAACAGCCGCGAGCTGGTGCTGCACTTCCAGGAGAGCGAGCCGGGCATCGAGCCCTATCCGGTGCGCATGCTGGTGACGCCGGGCTTTCTGCGCATCGACGACGGCGTGGACGACGGCGGCTTCGTGCTCTACGACCGCAGCTCGCGCCAGATCTACAGCGTCAGCCACGAGGCGCGCCAGATCCTGTTCATCGAGCATCGCGACATCGCCATCGAGCCGCCGCATGCCCTGGTGGACGAGGTGGCGGTGTCCAGCGACCCGCAGGCCCCGACCATCGGCGGCCGTGCGCCCATGCAGGTCGAGCTGACCACCAACGGCGAGCTCTGCCACGAGCTGGTGGCCGTGGAGGGTCTGCTCGAGGAGGCGCGCCTCGCGCTGATCGAGTATCACGAGACCCTGGCGGGCGAGCAGGCCGTCAATCTCAACAAGACCCCGGTGGAGTACCAGACCGACTGCATGCTCTCCAGCCTGGTCTTCGGCGCCACCCGCTATCTCGATCACGGCTTCCCGATCCAGGAACGCAGCTACAACGGCTACACGCGTGCACTGGTGGATTACGAGGAGTATGCCGAGCTTTCGCCGGAGCTGTTCGTGCTGCCGGATTACCGGCACTACTCGATCACCCCGCTGGAAGACGAACCGGCCGGGGAGTCGTTGTAGGCGATCTTCGGAGGCCTGCCCGTGTGGCAGGAGGGGAGGACAGGGCCGGGCGGCAACGCCCGGCCCTGCTGCTGAAGCGGGTTACTGGCTGACGCTGGCCTTCTCGATGACCACGGGTTCCATGGGCACGTCCTGGTGCATGCCGGCGCGGCCGGTGCGCACGCCCTCGATCTCCTTCACCACGTCCATGCCCTCGACCACCTGGCCGAACACGCAATAGCCCCAGCCCTGCTGGGTCTCGCTGGTGAAGTTCAGGAAGTCGTTGTCCTTCACGTTGATGAAGAACTGGGCCGTGGCCGAATGCGGGTTCGGGGTGCGGGCCATGGCGATGGAGCCGGCCACGTTCTTCAGGCCGTTGCTGGCCTCGTTGCGGATCTCGGCACGGGTGGCCTTCTGTTCCATGTCCACGGTGAAGCCGCCGCCCTGGATCATGAAGTTGGGGATCACGCGGTGGAAGATGGTGCCGTCGTAGAAGCCGTCCTCGGCGTACTGGATGAAGTTCGCCACCGTTTCCGGCGCCTTGTCCGGGTAGAGCTCGATGACGATCTTGCCCTTGTTGGTGTCGAGGGTGACGGTGGGGTTGGTGGAATCATTCATGGCGTAGGCCCCTGCGGAAACGATGAGAAGAAGCAGCGCGATGCCCAGACGTGTGATGGTCTTCATGATTACGCAGCCGTTTGAAGTGGAAAGCGGCATGATAAGAGGGCGGCGCCGGCGAGTCCAACCCACACGCTGCGCATGTGGATAACTTTTGTCCGGTTGCGGTGATTCCGTTACCATTCGCGCCATGCCAGCCACCCCCGCCAAGACACGCTTCGCGCCCAGCCCCACCGGTGAGATCCACCTCGGCAACGTGCGCACGGCGCTGTTCAACGTCCTGCTGGCCCGCAAGACGGGGGGCAGCTTTCTGCTGCGCATCGAGGATACCGACCAGGCGCGCAGCCACGAGGACCATCGCCTGGCCCTGCAGGCCGACCTGCGCTGGCTGGGGCTCGACTGGCAGGAGGGGCCCGAGGCAGGGGGTGCGCACGGCCCCTACCTGCAGTCTGAACGCCATGCGATCTATGACCGCTATTATCACCAGCTGATCGACGCCGGCCTGGCCTATCCCTGTTTCTGTTCGGACGTCGCCCTCAAGCAGGTGCGCAAGCGCCAGCTGGCCGCCGGCCAGCCGCCGCGCTACCCCGGCACCTGCACGCGGCTCACGCCGGAGGAGGCGGCCGCGAAGCTGGCGCAGGGCATCCAGCCCACGCTGCGCTTCCAGGTGCCGAAGGGGCGGGTGATCGAGTTCGACGACCTGGTGCGCGGCCGGCAGTCCTACCGCAGCGACGACATCGGCGATTTCATCATCCGCCGGTCGGATGGCACCCCGGCCTTCTTCTTCACCAACGCCATCGACGATGCGCTGATGGAGGTTACCCACGTGCTGCGCGGCGAGGACCACATCACCAACACGCCGCGCCAGCTCTTGCTGCTGGAGGCGCTGGGTCTGCCGGCGCCGGTCTATGGCCACATCGCCCTTATCGTGGGCCCGAATGGCGGGCCGCTCTCCAAGCGCGAGGGCTCGGCCAGCGTGCGTGGTTTGCGCGAAGCGGGTTATCTGCCGCTGGCCATCAACAACCACCTGGCGCGCATCGGCCACACCTATGACAGCGACGCCTTCATGTCCATGGACGAGCTGGCGGCAAACTTCGATGTCGCGCGGCTGGGGCGGGCCGCGGCGCGCCATGACGCGACACAGCTGCGGCATCGTCAGCAGCAGGCAGTCGCGGCCCTGGATGATGAGGCCATGCTCGACTGGCTGTTGCAGTCCGATGCGGGGCTGGAGCGCCTCCCGGCGGGCGAGCGGCCGGCCTTTCTGCAGGCCGTGCGCGACAACGTGACGCTGCCGGCAGACGCCCGCCGCTGGGTCTGTGTCGTGTGTGACGACGAACTCGCGCCCTCGAGCGAGGCCCGCGAGGTGATCGAGCGCGCCGCGGGCGGCCTGTTCGCCGCCGCCATCGAGGCCCTGCCCGAGCGTGCCGACGACTTCCGTGCCTATGCCCGGGCCGTGGGCGAGGCGGCGGGCGTAAAGGGGAAGGAACTCTTCATGCCCCTGCGCGCGGCCCTCACCGGCGAGGTCCACGGCCCCGAGATGTCCCAGCTGTTTCCCCTGATCGGCGTGGAACGGGCGCGTGCGCGCCTGGCCCGCTGGCTAGCCTGAGAACCGACCATGTTGCAGATCTTCAACAGCCTCACGCGCAGCAAAGAGACCTTCACGCCCATCGAGCCCGGCAAGGTGCGGATGTATGTCTGCGGCATGACCGTGTACGACTACTGCCATCTCGGCCATGCGCGCGTGCTGGTGGTGTTCGACATCGTCTACCGCTACCTGCAGGCCCTGGGGCTGGAGGTGACCTATGTGCGCAACGTCACCGACATCGACGACAAGATCATCAAGCGAGCCAACGAGAACGGCGAACTCATCGGCGCGCTGACCGGGCGCTTCATCGAGGCCATGCACGAGGACGCCGCGGCACTCGGCGTGCTGCCGCCCACCCACGAGCCCCGGGCCACCGACAACATCGATGCCATCATCGCCATGATCGAGACCCTGATCGAGAAGGGCTACGCCTACGTGGCAGCGAATGGCGACGTGTACTACGACGTGCACAGGTTCGAGGCCTATGGCCGGCTCTCCGGCAAGCGGCTGGAGGACCTGCGGGCCGGCGCCCGCGTCGAGGTGGGCGAGATCAAGCGCGACCCGCTGGACTTCGTGCTGTGGAAGGCGGCCAAGCCGGACGAGCCGAGCTGGCCCTCGCCCTGGGGCGAGGGACGTCCCGGTTGGCACATCGAGTGCTCGGCGATGTCCACGCAGCTGCTCGGCAACCACTTCGATATCCACGGAGGTGGCCAGGACCTGCAGTTCCCGCACCACGAGAACGAGATCGCGCAGAGCGAGGCCTGCACCGGCGAGCACTTCGTCAATTACTGGATGCACAACGGCTTCGTGCGCATCAACGAGGAGAAGATGTCCAAGTCGCTGGGCAACTTCTTCACCGTGCGCGAGATCCTGGAACGCTACCGGCCGGAGGAGGTGCGCTACTTCATCCTCACCAGCCACTACCGCAGCCCGCTGAACTATGCCGACGCCCAGCTGGACAACGCCCGCAGCGCGCTGACCCGCCTCTATACCGCCCTGCGCGGTCTGCCGGCGGCGGCGCCCGCCGAGCTGCCGGCCGTCCGCGAGCGGTTTCACGCCGCCATGCAGGACGATTTCAACACCCCGGAGGCCCTGGCGGTGCTCTTCGACCTTGCCCGCGAGGTCAACCGGGCGCGGGAGGCGGGCGACGAGGCGGCCGCGGCCGCGGTCGGCGCCCTCCTGCGTGAGCTGGGCGGGCTGCTGGGACTGCTCGGCGATACGCCCGAGGCCTATCTGCGGGGTGCGGCCGGCGCCGCCGGGGGGCTGGCGGATGCCGAGATCGAGGCCCTGATCGAGGCCCGCAACGCCGCGCGCGCCCGGCGCGACTGGGCCGAGGCCGACCGCGTCCGCGACGAACTCAAGGCCGCGGGTGTGGTGCTGGAGGACGGCCCCGACGGCACGACCTGGCGCCGGGAATAGTCGCCGGCTACACTCGAATTCGGCGCCGATCCGGCGTTGACGAGGGCGGGTTGCTTGCGTATGATGCGCAGCTTGCGCCGCACTGGTCAGTTTTTTGCGTGTGCCAGGATACGTCCGGGGTATAGCGCAGTCTGGTAGCGCGCCTGCTTTGGGAGCAGGATGTCGGGGGTTCGAATCCCTCTACCCCGACCAATTCGGGGCAGGGGCCGGGTCCCACAGTTCATACTCTGCGCCCGTAGCTCAACCGGATAGAGCAACGGCCTTCTAAGCCGTCGGTTGCAGGTTCGAGTCCTGCCGGGCGTGCCATTTCCGGTCTGCCCGGCGGGAGGGAATGCAGATTCCCGTAGCAGTTCGATGGTGGGTGTAGCTCAGTTGGTAGAGCCCTGGATTGTGATTCCAGTCGTCGTGGGTTCGAGTCCCATCATCCACCCCATTATTTCCTGAAGTTTCAGGGCCGTTAGCTCAGTTGGTAGAGCAGCTGACTCTTAATCAGTAGGTCCGGGGTTCGAGTCCCTGACGGCCCACCAAATCAGAAAGCCGCCCTCGGGCGGCTTTCGTCGTTTCTGCATCCCGTGACTGGGTGTTGCCCCGCGGGCAATGTATAATGTCCCGTTTACGCCCGCCAGACGGGCCTCGCGGCGAAAGTGGCGGAACTGGTAGACGCGCTGGATTTAGGTTCCAGTGGGGCAACCCGTGAGAGTTCGAGTCTCTCCTTTCGCACCAGACAGGCGTGCCCGGGTAGCGGTGACTCATCGTGGTCTGGGCGCAAGCAGTTGATAACGTAAGAATTTTCAGTAATCGAGCATCCCCAGAGGTATCTTTGCCATGCAAGTTTCCGTGGAATCCCCCAGCGCGATCGAGCGCAAGATCACCGTCGAAGTGCCGGCGGAGCGCATCGACCAGGAAGTCGAGCAGCGCCTCAAGTCCATGTCCGGCCGCGTGCGCATCGACGGGTTCCGTCCCGGCAAGGTGCCCTTCAAGGTGGTGAAGCAGCGTTTCGGCAAGGAGGTCTTCAACGAGGTGGTGGGCTACGTGCTGCAGGCCACCTTCCAGGAGGCGGTGGTGCAGGAGAAGCTGCGCCCGGCCGGCAGCCCCGAGATCGAGTCCATGGACGCCCAGCCCGGCAAGCCGCTGTCCTACGTGGCGAAGTTCGAGGTCTACCCGGAGTTCGAGGTGGCCGCGGTGGACGCCCTGGAGGTGACCCGCCCGGTGGCCGAGGTGACCGAGGCCGATATCGACAAGATGATCGACAACCTGCGCCAGCAGCGCAAGGAATTCATCGCCGTGGAGCGCGCCTCGCAGAACGGTGACCGCATCACCATCGACTACGAGGGCTTCATCGACGGTGAGGCCTTCGAGGGTGGCAAGGCGGAGAACGCCCCGGTCGAACTCGGCAGCGGTCGCCTGATCGAGTCGCTGGAGAGCCAGCTCGTCGGCCTCAAGCCCGGCGAGGAGAAGACCCTGGATGTGAAGTTCCCGGACGATTACCACGCCGAGCAGCTCAAGGGGAAGGACACCCAGTTCAAGATCAAGGTGAAGGAAGTGGCCGAGCCGCAGCTGCCGGAGGTCACGGATGAGTTCATCCAGCAGTTCGGTATCACCGAGGGCGGGATCGAGGCCTTCCGTACCGAGGTGCGCAAGAACATGGAGCGTGAGCTGGAGCAGGCGATCAGCGGCCGGATCAAGCAGCAGGTGATGGACGGCCTGTTCGACAGCAACGACGTGCCCATGCCCGAGGCCCTGGTGAAGGAAGAGATCCAGCGCATGCGCGAGCAGACCACCGCGCAGATGGGCGGCGCGCAGGGCGTGAACCCCGCCATGTTCCCGGACGAACTGTTCGAGGGCGAGGCCCGCAAGCGCGTGAGCCTTGGCCTCATCATCGGCGAGGTCGTGCGCAGGAATGACATCAAGCTGGATCGTGATAAGGTGGAGGCGAAGATCAAGGAGTTCGCCGCCAGCTACGAGGATCCGGAGCAGGTCGAGCAGTTCTACCGCAGCAACCGCCAGGCCATGAACGGCCTGGAGGCCATGGTGCTGGAAGAGCAGGTGGTCGACTGGGTGCTCGGCAAGGCGAAGGTCTCGGAAGAGAAGACGGACTTCGACAGCCTCATGAACCCGCAGAAAGGAGCCGAATAAGCCATGAATGACTTCCTCAAGGGTGGTGCCGGCGCGCTCGACACCCGGGCGCTGAACCTGGTGCCCATGGTGGTGGAGCAGACGGCGCGCGGCGAGCGTGCCTACGACATCTATTCGCGCCTGCTCAAGGAACGCGTGGTGTTCATCGTCGGCCCCATCGAGGACCAGATGGCGAACCTGATCGTGGCCCAGCTCCTGTTCCTGGAATCCGAGAACCCGGACAAGGACATCAACATCTACATCAACTCCCCGGGCGGTTCGGTGACGGCGGGCATGGCGATCTACGACACCATGCAGTTCATCAAGCCGAACGTGAGCACCATGTGCGTCGGCCAGGCGGCCAGCATGGGGGCGGTACTGCTCACCGCGGGCGAGAAGGGCAAGCGCTACTGCCTGCCGCACTCGCGGGTGATGATCCACCAGCCGCTGGGCGGCTTCCAGGGGCAGGCCTCGGACATCGACATCCACGCCCGCGAGATCCTCAAGATCCGTGAGCAGCTCAACATGGTGCTGGCGCGCCACACCGGGCAGCCGGTGGAGCGCATCGCCCAGGATACCGACCGCGACCGCTTCATGAGCGGTGAGGAAGCGGTGGAGTACGGCCTGGTCGACAAGGTCCTGACCGACCGCGGCTAGGCCCGGCGAGGTGGCCGGTCGCCCTGGCGGCCGGCCCCGTCCCACCGCCCGAAAACGGGCAGATTTCCCATCCCTGGACTATCCTTTTCCTCAGGAAAAGCGCGAATTCCCGCGCCGTTTATCGGCTTGCATAATCAGCCCAAAACGGGCAATGTGTAATCAAATCGCATTATTGGGGATTGTCGATGAGCGACGACAAGCACAACGATCAGGACAACGGAAAACTGCTGTACTGTTCCTTCTGCGGGAAGAGCCAGCATGAAGTACGCAAGCTGATCGCCGGACCCTCGGTCTTCATCTGCGACGAATGCGTCGAACTCTGCAATGACATCATTCGCGAGGAGATGCAGGAGCAGACCACGACCGCGGGCAACAAGCTGCCCAAGCCCCACGAGATCCGCGCCATCCTCGACGAGTACGTGATCGGCCAGGACCGCGCCAAGAAGGTGCTGTCGGTGGCCGTGTACAACCACTATAAGCGCCTGGAATCCCGCGGCGCCAAGGACGAGGTGGAGCTGGCCAAGAGCAACATCCTGCTGATCGGTCCGACCGGCTCCGGCAAGACCCTGCTGGCCGAGACCCTCGCGCGCCTGCTCAACGTGCCGTTCACCATCGCCGATGCCACCACGCTGACCGAGGCCGGCTACGTGGGCGAGGATGTGGAGAACATCATCCAGAAGCTGCTGCAGAAGTGCGACTACGATGTGGAGAAGGCCCAGACGGGCATCGTCTACATCGACGAGATCGACAAGATCTCGCGCAAGTCCGACAACCCCTCGATCACCCGTGACGTCTCGGGCGAGGGCGTGCAGCAGGCGCTGCTCAAGCTGATCGAGGGCACCGTCGCCTCGGTGCCGCCGCAGGGCGGTCGCAAGCATCCCCAGCAGGAGTTCCTGCAGGTGGATACCTCGAACATCCTGTTCATCGTCGGCGGCGCCTTCGCCGGTCTCGACAAGGTGATCCTGGATCGCACCGAGAAGAGCGGCATCGGCTTCTCGGCCGAGGTGAAGAGCAAGTCGCAGAAGCGCCCGGTGGGGCAGGTGCTGCACGAGGTGGAGCCGGAAGACCTGATTCGCTACGGCCTGATCCCCGAGTTCGTGGGACGCCTGCCGGTGGTCGCCACCCTCGAGGAACTCGACGAAGAGGCCCTGGTGCGCATCCTCAGCGAGCCCAAGAATGCGCTCACCAAGCAGTACCAGAAGCTCTTCGACATGGAGGGCGTGGAGCTGGAGTTCCGCGACGATGCGCTGCATGGCATCGCCCGCAAGGCGATGGAGCGCAAGACCGGCGCCCGTGGTCTGCGCACCATCCTCGAGCACGTCCTGCTCGACACCATGTACGACCTGCCGTCGGCTGAGGACGTGAGCCGCGTGGTCGTGGACGAGGCGGTGATCCGCGGCGACGCGAAGCCCTACCTCATCTACGAGGGCGCGGAGTACCAGCAGAAGGCAGCGGCAGACTGAGTCTGGGGCCCGTCCGGCCCTTGGCGGGTCGGGCCGCCCGGCGTTCTCCTGCGCCGGCTTGAAATGACGTCTGTCGGCCCCATCTTATGGGACATGTCTCCACCCGGAGGCCAGGGCCCATACCGATCCCGGTTCGATATGACGACGTGCCTGACCATCCGGCCCCGCGACGATGCGTCGTCGGCGGCCGCCCGGATTCACCTCACGTCTTGATGAGGACATTGCATGACTGACCAGACCAATACCCCCGAAACCACGACCGCCGCCACCGGCCAGGTGCCGGTGCTGCCCCTGCGCGACGTCGTGGTCTATCCCCACATGGTGATACCGCTGTTCGTGGGACGGGAAAAATCCATCAAGGCGCTGGACGCCGCCATGGCCAGCGACAAGCAGATCCTGCTGGTCGCCCAGCAGAGCGCCGAGGTCGACGACCCGGGTCCGGACGAGGTCCATCGCATCGGCACCCTGTCCACCATCCTGCAGCTGCTCAAGCTCCCGGACGGCACCATCAAGGTGCTGGTGGAGGGGGGCGACCGCGCGCGCATCGACCGGCTGATCGAGGTCGACGACTACTTCGCCGCCGAGCTGAGCGTGCTGCCGGCCGGCCTGGGCGAGGACGAGCGCGAGGTCGAGGTGCTGTCGCGTTCGGTGATGAATCTCTTCGACCAGTACGTGAAACTGAACAAGAAGGTGCCGCCGGAGATCCTCACCTCCCTGGCCGGTATCGAGGACCCGGCACGCCTGGCCGACACCATCGCCGCGCACATGTCGCTCAAGATCGAGGAGAAGCAGAAGGTCCTCGAGATCGAGAGCGTGCGCGACCGGCTCGAGCACCTGATGGGCCTGATCGAGGGCGAGATCGACCTGCTGCAGATCGAGAAGCGCATCCGCGGCCGCGTCAAGCAGCAGATGGAGAAGAGCCAGCGCGAGTACTACCTGAATGAGCAGATGAAGGCCATTCAGAAGGAACTCGGCGACATGGAAGAGGGCCCCAACGAGCTCGAGGAGCTGGCCCGCAAGATCGAGACCGTGGGCATGCCCAAGGACGTGAAGGCCAAGGCCACCGCCGAGCTCAACAAGCTGAAGATGATGTCGCCCATGTCGGCCGAGGCCACCGTGGTGCGCAACTACGTCGACTGGCTGGTGGGCGTGCCGTGGAAGAAGAAGACCAAGGTGCGACACGACCTGTCCCGCGCCCAGGCGGTGCTGGACGAGGATCACTATGGCCTGGAGAAGGTCAAGGAGCGCATCCTCGAGTACCTCGCCGTGCAGCAGCGCGTGAAGAAGCTCAAGGGGCCGATCCTGTGCCTGGTCGGGCCGCCCGGTGTGGGCAAGACCTCGCTGGGGCGTTCCATCGCCCGCGCCACCAACCGCAAGTTCACCCGCATGGCCCTGGGTGGCGTGCGGGACGAGGCCGAGATCCGCGGTCACCGCCGCACCTACATCGGTGCGCTGCCGGGCAAGATCGTCCAGAACCTGTCCAAGGTGGGCGTGCGTAACCCGCTGTTTCTGCTCGATGAAATCGACAAGATGGCGATGGATTTCCGCGGCGATCCCGCCTCGGCCCTGCTCGAGGTGCTGGACCCCGAACAGAACCACACCTTTGGCGATCACTACCTGGAGGTGGATTTCGACCTCTCCGACGTGATGTTCGTGGCCACGGCCAACAGCATGAACATCCCGGGGCCGCTGCTGGACCGCATGGAGGTGATTCGTCTGCCGGGCTACACCGAGGACGAGAAGGCGAACATCGCCATGCGCTACCTCGTGCCCAAGCAGGTCAAGAACAACGGCGTGAAGGAAGGCGAGCTGGAGATCACCGAGGATGCGGTGCGTTCCATCATCCGCCACTACACTCGCGAGGCGGGCGTGCGCAGCCTGGAGCGCGAGATCTCCAAGCTGTGTCGCAAGGTGGTGAAGAACCAGCTGCTGGATCACAGCAAGGACAAGATCGTCATCACCGCCGACAACATCAACGACTACCTGGGGGTGCAGCGCTTCCGTTATGGCCGCGCCGAGGACAAGGACCAGGTCGGCCAGGTGACCGGTCTGGCCTGGACCGAGGTCGGTGGCGAGCTGCTCACCATCGAGGTGACCACCATGCCGGGGAAGGGGCAGCCGCCGATCCTCACCGGCCAGCTGGGCGACGTGATGAAGGAGTCGATCCAGGCGGCCCGCACGGTGGTGCGCTCGCGCGCGGCGGTGCTGGGCATTGCCGACGACTACTTCGACAAGCACGACATCCACTTCCACGTGCCCGAGGGCGCCACGCCCAAGGACGGCCCGAGTGCCGGTATCGGCATGTGCACGGCACTGGTCTCGGCCATCACCGGCATCCCGGTGCGCGCCGAGGTGGCGATGACCGGCGAGATCACGCTGCGTGGCGAGGTGCTGCCCATCGGCGGGCTCAAGGAAAAGCTGCTGGCGGCCCATCGCGGCGGCATCACCACGGTCGTGATCCCGGAGGAAAACGAGAAGGATCTGGCGGAAATTCCGGAGAACATCAAGGAAAAGCTCGACATCCGGCCGGTAAAGTGGATCGACCAGGTCCTGGAGATCGCCCTGGCCCGCATGCCGGAGCCGCGTACCGAGGACGTGGTCAAGGATGCGCCGGTGCGCAAGGAAAAGGCCGCGAAGAGTGCCAAAAAGGGCGGTGTCCGCCATCATTGAGCGGGTGTGACCGTCATCCCGATCGGGGCCCTGGCAGCGCCAGGGCCCTTGTTTTTCGCGGTTTGCGTCACGGGGGCTTTGTTGACAGCTTTCGAAGGCGCTTGGTATAAAGACCGGGCTTTTTCGCCGTACTACCGGCGAGGTTGGCTTGGGGAACAACTCACTATCCACCGCGAGACATTCGTCCGCCTGTCCGGTCCGGGACTGTGCACCCGGCGGCGCTGGACGATTCGAGTACCTGCCACGCACGTGGCCCTGAAAAATCGATTACAAGACTAAAGGAACCGATAATGAACAAATCCGAACTGATTGATGCGATCGCGAGCAATGCCAATCTGTCCAAGGCCGATGCCGGCCGTGCACTGGACGGTTTCATCGAGGCCGTGACCACCGCCATGAAGGGCGACGACCAGGTCACCATCGTGGGCTTTGGCACCTTCCTCGTGCGTTCCCGTGATGCGCGCACCGGTCGCAACCCGCGCACCGGCGAAAGCATCCAGATCCCGGCATCGAAAGTTCCGAGCTTCAAGGCTGGCAAAGCCCTGAAGGATGCCGTAAACTAGCGCCCTTTCTCGGCGCGGGTGCTTAGCTCAGTTGGTAGAGCGTCGCCCTTACAAGGCGAATGTCGGGAGTTCGAGCCTCTCAGCACCCACCAAAGAAAAAAGGTTTAGGAGCGGTAGTTCAGCTGGTTAGAATACCGGCCTGTCACGCCGGGGGTCGCGGGTTCGAGTCCCGTCCGCTCCGCCAAGATGGATTAAGGGCGCCTGGCGCGCCCTTATTCTTTGCCCGCAGGGAAGTCGGGCATCGCACGTTACCCCACGTGCTGGATACAAACACTCTGGAGCGGTAGTTCAGCTGGTTAGAATACCGGCCTGTCACGCCGGGGGTCGCGGGTTCGAGTCCCGTCCGCTCCGCCATCTTCGAAAAACGCCTCTTCCGCATGGAAGGGGCGTTTTTTTTCGTCCCTGGATTTCTTGCCCGTGACGCGGTCATGATAGCCAAAATCCGGTATCATCCGGCTTTCGTCTCGCGAAACAACCAGACAACACGGATTGCCCACACATGCTGTTACGTATACACGATCTCGCCAAGGGCTGGATTGCCTATGTCATCTTCGGCCTGCTGATCCTGACCTTCGCCCTCTGGGGTATTCACTCCTATATCGGTGGCGGGGGTGAGCGTTATGTCGCCGAGGTCAACGGCGAGATCATTACCCAGCGCGAGTTCCGTAACATCGTACAGACCGAGCGCGAGAACCTGCGCCAGATGTTCGGCGGCCAGCTGCCTGCCGACCTGGTGAGCGACGAGATGATCCGCGAGCGGGCCCTGGAATCGGCCATCGCCCGCAAGCTCATCGAGCAGATGCTGGCGACCTACGGCTTTGCCGTGAGTGATGCCGAGGTGCTGGCCCACATCCGCAGCCAACCCTTCTTCCAGGAAGAAGGACGCTTCAGCCCCCAGCGCTACGAGAACATCCTCAAGCAGCAGCAGATTGCCAAGGGCAGCTACGAGGCCTCGGTGCGTGAGCAGCTGCGCATGGAGCAGCTGCGACAGGGCGTGGCGGAAACGGCCTTCGTCACGCCGGCCGTGCGTGACGACTTGGTGCGCCTCAAGCGCCAGGAGCGCGAGTTGACCTATGCCCTGATTTCGCTGGAGCAGTTCCGCGCCGGATTCGAGCCGGACGAGGCCGAGATCCGCGCCTATTATGAGGCCAATCCGCAGGCCTTCATGAGCCCGGAGCGCGTACGCATCGACTACGTCATCCTCGACGAGCAGCGCCTGCGCGAGGAGGTGGCGGCCACCGAAGAAGACCTGCGTGCCTACTATCAGTCCAATCTGGATGCCTACATCACGCCGGAGACCCGGCGCGCGGCCCACATCCTCGTACCGGTGGAAGAGGGTGACGCGGAAGCGGCCCGCGCCCGCGCCGAGGCGCTGGTCGAGCGTATCCGGGCAGGGGAGTCCTTTGCCGACGTGGCTCGCGAGGCCTCTGCCGACAGCCTTTCGGCCCAGGCCGGCGGCGATCTGGGGTTCCTCGCCCGTGGCGACATGGAACCCGCCTTCGAGGACGTGCTGTTCGTGCTGGAGCAGGGACAGGTCAGCGCACCGGTGCGTACCGAGCTCGGCTGGCAGATCCTCACCGTCACCGAGATCGAGCCCGCCCAGCAGCGGCCCTTTGCCGAGGTGCGCGAGGCGATCGAGAGGGAATATCGCCTGCGCGAGGCCGAGGACCGTTTCTTCGTGCTCACCGAGCGCCTGCGCACCGCGAGCTTCGAGCAGCAGGACAGCCTGACGCCGGCCGCCGCCGCCATCGGCGCCGAGCTGCAGACCAGCGACTGGTTCACCCTGGATGAAGGCAGTGGTTTCGCCGCGGATGCCATGATCCGTCGCACCGCCTTCAGCCAGCGCGTGCTCGATGCCGGCCAGAACAGCGACCTGCTGGAACTCGCCGACGGTCGCCTGGCGGTACTGCGGGTGGCGGCGCACGAGCCTTCGGCACCGCGTCCCTTCGAGGCCGTGCGGGACGAGGCACGTGCCATGCTGGTGGAAGCGGGCGCGCGTGACCGCGTGCGCGAGCTTGGCCGTACGGCGCTGGTCCGCCTGCAGGAGGGAGCGACGCTCGAGGCGGCGGTACGCGGCATCCCGGCCACGCTGGAGCGCCCGGGCTTTGTTGCGCGTGATGCGGCCGAGGGTGTGCCTCCCGCCCTGCTGCGGCGTGCCTTTACCCTCACCCGGCCCGATACGGACGGGCAGAGCGTGGATGGTCTGCAGCTCGCCTCCGGCGACTATGCCCTGCTCGTGGTCTCGGCAGTGCGCGACGGCAGCGGCGACCAGGCGCATCAGGCCCGCTATGCCCTGGAGCAGCAGCGTGCCCGTGCCTCGCTCGAATTCGATGCCTTCTACGGTGCGCTGGAGTCCCGCGCCGAGATCCAGATCTATCGGGAAAACCTCGAATAGCTGACGGGGTGGCGGCATGCGTCTGAAACTGCACTGGCAGATCCTGATTGCCCTGGTACTCGCGGTCGTCGCGGGTCTGGTGGCGGGGGACGAGGGGCGGTTTCTCGGTGTGCGTGCCTATGCCGTATTCGACTTCGTCGGCACCCTGTTTCTCAATGCCCTGAAGATGATCATCGTGCCGCTGGTGGTCTCCTCGATCATCGTCGGCATCAGCGGGGCGGGGGAACAGGGCGGCTTCGGGCGCCTGGGGATCAAGACACTGGCCTATTATCTGGCCACCTCCACGCTGGCCATCCTTGTCGGTCTGTTGCTGGTGAATCTGCTGCAGCCGGGCATCGTCGATGGGGCCCCGGCCCAGGAGAGCCTGGGACTGGCCTCGGAGGAAGTGGCAGGCGAGATCGCCAGCAAGGTCGAGGGCAAGGACGCCACCGATGTGGTCGATGTCTTCAAGCGCATGCTGCCGCCCAATATCGTGGAGGCGGCGGCGGACAACGGCCAGCTGCTCGGCGTCATCGTCTTCGCCCTCCTCTTCGGTTTCTTCATGACCCGCCTGGTCTCGCCCCGCGGTGACGCCCTGCGCCAGTTCTGGCAGGACGTATTCGACGTGATGATGATGATCACCAACTTCGTCATGAAGTTTGCCCCCATCGGTGTCTTCGCCCTGGTGGCCAAGGTGGTGGCGGATACGGGCTTCGAGGTCTTCCAGTCGGTGGCCCTGTTCGCTATCACGGTGATCCTTGCCCTGGCAGTGCATGTCTTCATCGTCATGCCGCTCATCCTGGGGCTGGTCGGGCGGGTCAATCCGCTGCGCCATTACCGTGCCATGGCACCGGCCCTGCTCACGGCCTTTTCCACCGCCTCTTCCTCCGCCACGCTGCCGCTCACCATGGACTGCGTGGAAAAAAACGCCGGTGTCTCCAACCGCGTGAGCAGTTTCGTGCTGCCGCTGGGGGCGACGGTGAACATGGACGGCACGGCCCTGTATGAATGCGTGGCCGTGATCTTCATCGCCCAGGCCTTTGGCGTCGATCTCTCGCTTACCCAGCAACTGCTTATCGTGGTGCTGGCCCTGCTCACCTCGATCGGTGTGGCCGGCGTGCCTTCGGCAAGCCTGGTCGCCATCGTGGTGATTCTCTCGGTGTTCGGCATACCGCTGGAGGCCATCGGTCTCATCTATGCCGTGGATCGCGTGCTCGACATGCTGCGTACCAGTGTGAACGTCTTCGGTGATTCCTGCGGGGCCGTGGTGATCGCCCGCAGCGAGGGCGAGACGGAGATCCTCAAGGCCTGATGGGCCGCTGGTAACAGGACAAAAAAAGACCGCTTCGTCACCGAAGCGGCCTTTTTCGTCTGATGTCCCGGGCGGTCAGTAGCCGGTCATGCCGATGGTGTTGAACCCGCCGTCGACATAGGTGATCTCGCCGGTGATGCCGGAGGCGAGGTCGGAGCAGAGGAAGGCGGCGGCGTTGCCGACATCCTCGATGGTGACGTTTCGGCGCAGCGGGGCATTGGCCTCGACGTGATCCAGCATCTTGCGGAAGTCGCCGATGCCGGCCGCCGCCAGGGTGCGGATGGGGCCGGCGGAGATGCCGTTGACGCGGGTGCCTTCCGGACCCAGCGTGTAGGCCAGGTAACGCACGTTGGCCTCGAGGCTGGCCTTGGCCAGGCCCATCACGTTGTAGTTGGGCACGGCACGCACCGCGCCCAGGTAGCTCAGGGTGAGCAGGGCGCCGCTGCGGCCCTGCATCATCTGGCGCCCGGCCTTGGCCAGGGCGGCGAAACTGTAGGAACTGACGTCGTGGGCGGTGCGAAAGCCCTCGCGGGTGACGTTGTCGAGGAAGTCGCCCTCGAGCTGTTCCTTGGGGGCGAAGGCCACCGAGTGCACGATGACGTCCAGGTGATCCCAGTAATCGTCGAGGTGTTCGAAGACGGCCTCGATCTGCTCGTCACTGGAGACGTCGCAGGGCACGATGATCTCCGAGCCGCAGTCGGCGGCGATCTGGTCCACGCGGTCCTTGAGCCGTTCGTTCTGGTAGGTGAACGCCAGTTCGGCGCCCTCGCGCTGCATGGCCTTGGCGATGCCATAGGCGATCGAGCGGTTGCTGGCCACGCCCACGATCAGGACGCGTTTGCCGGACAGGAAGCCCATCGGTTCATTCCTCCAAAGATCGACAAGGTTCTGGCGCAGGGGGCCTGTGGTACCCGTCCGTGAACGGTGTCGGCAATGCCCCGGCGCCTGACCGGCCGGGTCGGCTGATGGATCATTGTATGTGGATTCCGTCGCCGGCATCAACGCCGCGGGCCGCTTGCGCCCGCGACGGTGATTCCATACCCTCGGGGTTTGCGCCCGCGCCATCCGTCCCGCGCCGGCCCGATTCCCGTGGTGCCCCTGCCGGCACCGCCACGACAAGAAAAAAGTGCAGACACATGGACCGCCAGTTCACCCTGAAAGACCTCGTCCTGTTCGCCACCCTGGGCCTGCTCATCGTGCTGCTGCTCGTGGCCATGTACATGGTGGATCGGCAGTGGCTCAAGCTCGCTGCGATGGAGCACAGCCTGCAGGAGCAGGCCCAGGACATGCGTGCCCTGCGAGGCCAGCTGGGCGAGCTGGAACGGCGGATACGCAGCGGCGAGGTGGTCGCCGGCGCGACGGGGGAGACGACGGCAGCGCAGCAGGGTGACGCCTTCGATCGTGCCTATGCGGCCTCACGTCAGCCCGATTATGCCGAGGGCGACTGGGTGGTGACGGCCTTCGGTACCGGACTGCAGACCATCACCCCGCTGGTCTCTTCCGATGCCTATGCCTCCCAGGTGCAGTCCCACGTCCTGGAATCCCTGCTCACCCGCGACCCGCAGACCCTGGAATGGGTGGGGCTGCTCGCCAGGAGCTGGCAGGTCAGCGACGACGGCCTGGAGTTCACCTTCCAGATGCACCCCGAGGCCCGCTTCTCGGACGGCGAGCCGCTGACGGCGAACGATGTCGCCTTCACCTTTGCCTTCATCATGAACCCGAGGATCGCCGCCCCGCGCGAGCGCGCCTATTACAGCAAGATCGAGTCGGTCACGGCCACCGGCACGCACGAGGTGGTGTTCCGCTTCCGCGAGCCCTATTTCAACGCCCTGTCGCTGGCCGGCGGGCTGGCCGTGCTGCCGCAGCACTTCTATGCCCCCTATCTGGAAAACCCCGAGGCCTTCAACCAGTCCAAGGGGCTGCTGCTGGGCTCCGGCCCCTACCGCCTGGGCGACGCCCGTGGCTGGACGCCGGACCAGGGGCTGGTGGAGCTCGAGCGCAACCCGCGCTACTGGGGGCGGGTGCAGCCGCCCTACGAGCGGGTGATCTGGCGCATCATCGAAAACGACAGCGCGCGGCTCACGACCTTCCGCAACGGCGACATCGACACCTATTCGGCCCGCCCGCTGGAATACCGCCGTCTGCTGGACGATGCGGCCCTGAGCGCACGCGCCCGGCACTTCGAATACATGAGCCCGGTCTCGGGCTATTCCTACATCGCCTGGAACCAGGGCAGTGCCGAGCGGCCCTCGCCCTTCGCCGACCGGCGAGTGCGCGAGGCCATGACCTGGCTCACCGACCGCCAGCGCATCATCGACGAGGTGTTCCTGGGCTATGCCGAGGTGGCAGTGAGCCCCTTCAATCCGCGCAGCCGGCAGCACGATCCGGCACTCAAACCCCGCGGCTTCAGCATCGAGAAGGCGCGCGCCCTGCTGCGCGAGGCCGGCTACGACGACCGTGACGGCGACGGCGTGATCGAGGATGCCGAGGGCCGTCCCTTCCGCTTCGAGCTCACCTTCTTCCAGGACAGCGAGGACACCAAGCGCATGGTACTGCTGCTCAGGGACATCTACGCACGCGCCGGGGTGCTGCTCGAGCCGAAACCCACCGAGTGGTCGGTGATGATCGAGGCGATCCAGAAGCGCGACTTCGACGCCATCACCCTGGGCTGGACCAGCGGACTGGAGACCGACATCTACCAGATCTTCCACAGCAGCCAGATCGAGGGGCAGGCCGACAACTACGTCGGCTATCGCAACCCCGAGCTCGACCGGCTGATCGACCAGGCCCGCGCCACCGTGGACGAGGACGCGCGCATGCCCCTGTGGCAGGCCGCCGAACGCATCCTCCACGAGGATCAGCCCTATACCTTCCTGATGCGACGTCAGCAACTGCTGTTCGTCGATCGGCGCTTCAGCAACCTGGAGATCACGCGTATGGGGCTCAATTTCCAGATGCTGCCGGTCGAGACCTACGTGCCCGCCCCGGAGCAGAAGTACCCGCGCTAGGCCCAGCCCGTGTCCACCTATATCCTGCGCCGCCTGCTCCTGATGATCCCGACCCTGTTCGGGATCACCCTCGTCGTGTTCGTGGTCATGGCCGCCTCACCGGGCGGCATCAGTGCCCAGACCCTGATCGAGGGGCAGGGGCTGGAACCCGAGGCGCGCAAGGCGCTGGAGGACTACTACAACCGCCTCTACGGCCTGGACGACCCGGCGCCGCTGCAGTATCTGCGCTGGCTCAACAACGTCTCGCCGCTGGGCTTCGAGTTCGACGCCGAGGGACAGGTCGCCGGCTTCGGCCTCAAGGGCAGCGATCTCGGCACCAGCTTTCGCTACGGCAGGCCGGTCACCGACCTGCTGGCTGAGCGCATCCCCATCACCCTGCTGCTCAACGCCCTCACGGTGCCGCTGATCTACGTGATCGCCATCGCCGTGGGGGTGCGTGCCGCCACCCAGCGCGGCAAGGCCTTCGATGTGGGGTCCAGCGTGACCCTGCTGACGCTCTGGTCCATCCCCAGCATGCTGGCCGGGGTGCTGATGATCGGCTTCTTCGCCAGTGACCAGCACTGGCACTGGTTCCCCACGGCGGGGCTCAATCGGCGCGAGGCCCTGGACATGCCCTTCCTGCCTCACTGGGGCTCGCTGGCTGACGTGCTGCTGCTGTTCGTCTGCGCCGCGGTCGGCACCGCCGTCTTCCTGGCCGCCGCCCTGCGCCTGCCCGCCCGCTACCGGGCGCTGCTGATGGGAGGCGTGGGGCTTGCCGCCGGGGTGGCCATGGCCCGGGCACATGCCGGGGCCCCGGATGGCCTCTATCTCTTCCTGCCGCTGCTGCTCGGCGTCCTGGCCGCGGCCGTGGGCCATATGCAGTACGTCGGCATGCGCGTGGTGGCCATGGGCAGCATCGGCCTGCTGCTCGGCATCGGCCTGGCGGTCAGCCTCGGCGGTGGCGGTTTCGTGCCGGGTTTTCTGCTCGACCGCCTGTGGCACTTGGCCCTGCCGGTGGTTTGCCTGGCCTACGGCAGCTTCGCCTTCCTCGCCAAGCTCACCCGTACCGCCGTGCTGGAGAACCTGCTGGCCGATTATGCGCGCACCGCGCGGGCCAAGGGCGTACCCGAATCGCAGGTGCTGTGGCGGCACGTGTTCCGCAACAGCCTGTTGCCGCTGATCACGGTGTTCGCGAGCCTGTTGCCGGGGCTGCTGGCCGGCTCGGTCATCGTGGAGCAGATCTTCAGCATCGACGGTATGGGCAAGCTGGCCGTCGAGGCGGTGAAGACCCGCGATCGCGAGCTGGTGCTCTCCATCACGCTCATCAGTGGCCTGCTGACCCTGCTGGGCTATCTGATCGCCGACCTGCTGTACGCGGTGGCCGACCCGCGGGTGAGCTATGACTGACGTGGCCCGCATGCGCCAGCGCAGCTACTCGGCCCGCATCGCGCGCGAGGTGCTGGGGGCCTGGGGGGCGCGCATCGGCCTGGCCTGGATCCTGCTGCTGGCCGGTGTGGCGGTGTTCGCACCGTTCCTCGCCAGCAGCCATCCCTGGTTGCTGAGCCGTGAGGGCAGCATCCAGAGCCCGGTGCTCGCCCATCTCACCGCCGGTGACGTGATGCTGCTGACCGCCTTCCTCGCCATGCTGATCCTGTGGCGGCTGCACCTGGCACTCTACCGCAAGGGGCTCATCCTGCTCGCTGCCGTGCTGCTCGCCGGGCTGGCGGGCGGCGCCTGGCTCAAGCCGCCGCAGATCGTCATCTACGAACAATACCGCGAGGCCGAGCGCGCGGGGGTTTACGACTGGGTGCTGCACGCGCCCATCCCGTACTCGCCCAAGGACTACCTGCGCGATGTGGGACAGACCGGCCTGCAGGGCCCGCTGGCCCATGCGCAGCATCGCCACTGGATGGGCACGGAGGAGAATGGGGCCGACGTGCTCAGCCGCATGATCCATGCCTCGCGCATCGCGCTCGGCATCGGCTTCGTCGCCACCGGCATCGCCATGGTGCTGGGCGTGATCATCGGCGGGTTGATGGGCTACTTCTCTGGCATCGTCGACATCATCGGCATGCGCCTGGTGGAGATCTTCGAGGCCATACCGCAGCTCTTTCTGCTGCTCACCTTCGTCGCCTTCTTCGGCCGCAGCCTGTACATCATGATGGTGATCATCGGGCTCACGGCCTGGCCGGGCTATGCGCGCTATGTGCGTGCCGAGTACCTCAAGCTGCGTCGTCAGGACTATGTGCAGGCCGCCGTTGCCGCGGGCATCCCGCTCACCTCGGTGCTGTTTCGCCACATCCTGCCCAATGGCGTGGCCCCCATCCTGGTGGCGGCGAGCTTCGGCGTGGCCTCGGCCATCCTCGCCGAGGCGGTGCTGAGCTTCCTCGGCCTGGGCCTGGTGGACGATCCCTCCTGGGGGCAGATGCTCAGCCAGGCCGTGAAGTCCTCCACCTTCAACTGGTGGATGGCGCTGTTTCCGGGCGGGGCGATCTTCCTCACCGTGCTGGCCTACAACCTGATCGGCGAGTCGATGCGCGATGCCATCGACCCCTATCTGAAGAAGTCGAGGTGAGGCCGTGCTGCTGGAGGTGAAGGGGCTCAGGACCTGGCTGAAACGCGCCGACGGTGTCGTCAGGGCGGTGGACGACGTGAGCTTCTCCATCGCCCCGGGCGAGACCTACTGCCTGGTGGGCGAGTCGGGCAGTGGCAAGTCGGTGACGGCACTCTCCATCATCCAGCTGCTGCCGCAGGACATCGCCTCGCACCCCGGGGGCGAGATCTGGTTCGACTACCGCCACGATGACGGCCGGCGCGAGCGCATCGACCTGCTCCGGTCGGGCACGAGCGTGCGCAGTATCCGCGGCGGGCGCATCGGCATGATCTTCCAGGAGCCGATGACCTCGCTCAATCCGGTCTTCACGGTGGGTGAGCAGCTGGTCGAGGCCCTGCGTGTGCATTACCCGGGCATCGGCGCCGCCGAGGCCCGGGCGCGCGCCATCGATGCCCTGGCGCAGGTGCAGATCCCGGACCCCGCCAGCCGTATCGACGACTATCCCCACCAGCTCTCCGGCGGCCAGCGCCAGCGCGTGATGATCGCCATGGCCATGGCCTGCGAACCGGATCTGCTCATCGCCGACGAGCCCACCACGGCACTGGACGTCACCGTGCAGCGGGAGATCCTGCGCCTGATGCGCGATCTGCAGGCGCGGCGCGGCACCAGCATCCTGTTCATCACCCACGACTTCGGCGTGGTCTCGGAGATGGCCGACCGCGTGGGCGTGATGCGTCATGGCAAGCTGGTGGAGGAGGGGGCGGTGGACGAGCTGCTACGCCACCCGGCCCATCCCTACACGCGCCAGCTGCTGGCGGCCCTGCCGGAGAACCTCGAACGCAGGCCTTCTACCGCGGTCCTGCCCCTGGGCACACCGAAGGTCCCGGGGCCACTGCTCTCGATCCAGGACCTGGAGGTGCATTTTCCGGTGCGCAAGGGCCTGTTCCGCCGTGTGGTGGATCAGGTGCGCGCGGTGGACGGGGTGAGTCTCGATGTCCATCCCGGCCAGATCGTTGCCCTGGTGGGCGAATCGGGCTGTGGCAAAACGACCCTGGGGCGGGCAGTGTTGCGCCTGGAAGAACCCACGGCCGGTTCGGTGCGCTTCGACGGGCAGGCGGTGACGGGGCTGTCGCGCAAGGCGTTGCGACCGTACCGCCGCGCCATGCAGATCATCTTCCAGGACCCCATGTCCTCGCTCAATCCCCGGCTCAATATCGCCACGACCCTCACCGAGCCCATGAAGGTGCATGGCATCGGCGCCGACCAGGACGAGCGCATCGCCCGGGCCGAGGCGGTGCTGCGCCGCGTGCAGCTCGAGCCGGACTCGCTGTGGCGTTATCCCCACGAGTTCTCCGGCGGGCAGCGCCAGCGCATCGGCATCGCCCGCGCCCTGGTGCTGGAACCGCGCTTCATCGTCTGCGACGAGGTGACCAGTGCGCTGGACGTCTCGGTGCAGGCCGAGATCCTCGAGATCCTCCTCGGGCTGCGCGAGGAGCAGGGCCTGAGTATGCTCTTCATTACCCACGACATCGGCGTGGTGGAATATCTGAGCGACATCACGGCCGTGATGAAGGATGGCCGCATCGTGGAGATGGGGGCGACGGCGCAGGTCTGCGGGCGCCCGGTGCATGCCTACACACAGAAGCTGCTGGCTGCCGTGCCGCGGCTGGGCGACCGACTGGCTGGCTGACCGGGGCTGGCTGCTGCTACCCAAAACGCAGAAGGCGCCCCGGGGGCGCCTTCTGCATGATCGGGCTTTCGCGAACGGCTACTGCTCGATGAAGAATTCCATCTTCACGCCCGCCACCTCGATGATGTCGTGGTCCTTGAGCGGGTGGGCCTGCGAGCCGACGTCCTCGCCGTTGACCATGGGCCGGCGGTTGTCCGTGCCGCCCTCGACGTGGATCAGGAAGAAGCCCTGCGGGCGGCGCGTGATGGCGGCGACCTGCACGCCGGGCTTGCCCAGGGTGGTCAGCGCCTTGGTCAGTGCCAGCTCCTTGCCGGTGTTGGCGCCACTGAGGATCTGCAGCTTGGCGTTGTGCTCCGGCGGGGTCTCGCGTACGGCACGCGTGGCCTCCTCGTGTTCGGCCTTGAGCATGCCGACCGACTCGGCGGAGAGCTGCTGTTCACCCGGGTTACTCGGCATGCCGGCGGCATCCGGGCGGATGATCATGGTACGTTCGAAGTCCTCGTTGCCGCCCTTGCGTGCCGACAGCTCGTTGACGTACTTGAGCTGGTGCTTGCCAATGGCGATCACATCGCCATCGCTCAGGGCATGCTTCTTGATGGACTTGGAATTGACGTAGGTCCCGTTGGTGCTGTTCAGGTCCTCGAGAAAGGAATCATTGAGGATGGTGATGATCTGCGCATGGTGCCCACTGACGGCCAGGTTGTCGATCTGGATGTCATTATCGGGTTTGCGGCCGATGGTGATGCATTCCTTGTTGAGGGGATGCTCGCCGATGACCTTGTCACCCATTGTCAGAACAAGTTTCGCCATGATCGTTTGATTTTTTTGTGGTTCGGGGGTCGGTTACGAGAACCAGTTGGTGACCTTGTCCACCCAGCCGCGCTGTGCAGGGAAGGGTTTGATCGGCCGCGCCAGGATGACGGAGATGTTGTCCTTGCCGCCGTTCTTGTTGGCCAGCTCGATGAGCCGGTCAGCAACCTCCTCAAGGTTATCACCAAAAGTCTTGATCGTTAAGTAAATTTCCTCGTCGTCGACCATGTCGTTGAGACCGTCGGAGCAGAGCACGTAGATGTCGCCCGGCAGGGCCATCTCCTCCTTCACGTCTACCGCCACGGTCGGTTCGACGCCCAGTGCACGAGTCACCAGGTTCTTGTTCAGCGACTGGCGCGCCTCCTCGTCGGTGTAGAAACCGCGGTCGACCAGTTCCTGCAAAAGGGTGTGATCCACCGTTACCTGTCCGAGTTTGCCGTCACGATAACGATAGACGCGCGAGTCGCCGACATGTGCGACGGAGACCCGATTATCGTAAAAAATCACCAGCGCAACCGTGGTGCCCATGCCCTGGTACTGGGGCTGGCTCTGTGAAGTCTGGTGGATGGTCCGGTTGGCCTTGATGATGGAGTCGCGGGCGGCGATGCTCTCGCGGGTATAGCCGGTCTGTTCGTCCATCTCGCCTGGCGTCAGCCCGGGAACGGACTTGTGCAGCTCGTCGAGGATGGTGTTGACGGCGATGGCGCTGGCCACCTCGCCACCCTTGTAGCCGCCCATGCCGTCGGCCAGCACCACGGTACCGATCTCGATGTCCTCGCCGATGCTGTCTTCATTGTGCGAACGAACCCGTCCCGTGTCCGTACGGCCGACGATTTCGAGCTTGCCTTTCAGGTTCATCCCGCCCTGGCTCCGTTTTTTGTTTTCAGTGTAACGTTTTTAAACAGTTGCGAATATCCTGCGCCATCTCGGCGCCGGTCGCGTAGCGCCGGTCGCGGTCCTTCTGCAGGGCGCGGTCGATGATGGGCGGGATGCAGTCCGGCACGTCCGGCCGCAGCACTCGCACCGAGGGGTGGGCCTCGTTGGCGATCTTGTACATGAGGTTGGCCATGGAGTCGGCGATGAACGGCAGCCGGCCGGTGATGAGCTGGAAGCACATCACGCCCAGGGAGAAGAGGTCGGAACGTCCGTCCACGCGCTTGCCCGAGAGCTGTTCGGGCGACATGTAGGAGGGGGTGCCGAGCACCATCCCGCTACGGGTGCGGCTGGCGCCGGCCACGCGGGCGATGCCGAAGTCGGTGATCTTGATCTCGCCGGTCTCCGGCCGGTACATGATGTTGGCGGGCTTGAGGTCGCGGTGGATGACGTCGTTGGCGTGGGCGTAGGCCAGGGTGTCCGCGCAGCGCGCGATCAGGTCGAGCACGGTGGCCACCGGCAGCAGGTTGTTGCTGCGGGTGTAGGGGCCGAGGTTCTCGCCCTCCAGGTATTCCATGGCGATATAGGCAAGCTGGTGGGCCTCGCCGGCATCGTAGATGGTGACGATGTTCGGGTGATTGAGGCGGCCGGCGGTCTCGGCCTCGCGGAAGAAGCGGGCCTTCACGTCCTCGACCTCCTTGCTGTCGAAGTCCTGGCTGAGATCCAGGGTCTTGATGGCCACGGTGCGGCTGATCTTCGGGTCCTGGCCGAGGTAGACCGTGCCCATGGCGCCCTTGCCGATCTCCTTCAGCACCTCATAGCGCCCGAGCATGGGGCGGTCCTCGCCCTCGTTGATCAGGAAGCGACCGCTCTTGCTGAGCCTGGGACTCGGCGCCCCCTCGCCCTGCATGGCCTTGGCGTGGATCATGCGCTGCTGCAGGTCGCGGTAGTCCGAGTCGTAGCCCGTCATGTACTCGTAGACGCTGCGGGCACGGTCGAACTGGCCGCGCCGTTCGAAATCCACACCCAGGTTGTAGAGTACCTCCATCAGGCCGTCGTCCAGCGGCACCTCGCGCAAGCGGGCGAAGGCCTCGTCGAGCTTGCCCTTGCCCTGCAGGGCAAGGCCGTCGAGGCGCGAGCGCTCGGCCTGCTGTTCGCGGCGGGTGGTGTCGCGATGGGCCAGCAAGATGCGCTTGATCTCGATGGACAGGTGTCCGAGCAGCAACAGCACCACCGCCAGTGAGAAGGGGATCCAGAGCGAGAGGCCGGCCAGCAGCCAGGTCTGTGTGCCCAGCAGGACAAGCAGCAGGCCGAGTGTCAGCAGGGTGGCCATTGCCGCGCGCAGGCGGGGCAGCAGCAGGATCAGGTAGGCACCGATCAGGGCATAGGCGGCCAGGACGACCCAGTAGCCCCAGGCCGGGCGTACGTTGAAGTCCCGTTGTATCAGGTTGGAGACGAGGTGGGCGGTGCGTGTGACCAGCGGCATGTCCTGATCGGCGGCGGTGGGCGCTGGCTGCGCGTAGCGAGGCGCGGTGGCACCGATCAGCACGGTACGATCGCGGAAGCGCTCGGCGGGTACGCGGCCGTCAAGGACATCGACGAAGCTGTGGGTCTCGATGGCCCGTCCGCCCCGATAGGCCGGATGGATGGCCAGGTCCGGGCCGGTGCGATAGAAAACGGGACCCAGGTGCAGGCCGCGTCCCGGTTCCACCGTTACGTCGGCCGGGGTCAGGCCGAGCTCACGCAGGGCCAGCAGCAGGGCCAGTGACGGGTAGTAGCGGTCACCCCAGGCCGCGGCCAGGGGTTCCTGCTGGATCTCCTCGATGCGCCAGGGGGTGCCCGAGACATGACCGATACCGGCAGCGGCACGGCCCAGCCGGTCGAAAGGCAGGGCCGCCTCACGCAGGGAGGGGGCGGGCGGCCCGCTGAGCGGGGGGAGTGGTTCGGCCGGGCCCGCGGCCAGTGCCATGCGGGTGACGGTGCCCGGTAGCGGGCCGCGGTTGCCGTCGCCACCACCGCTCTCGCGGAACTCCATGGCCAGCAGGACGTTGCCAAGGCGCTCGATGCGGGCGGCGAGCCGGGCGTCGGCATCGAGGTAGTGGCGCATTTGCCGCAGGTAGTCGAGCAGGGCGCCGGCATCGGCGGCAGCCGCCCCGCCCAGGCTGGACTCGGCGAGGAAGCGGCGCAGGGCCGCGAGCTCCTCCGGACCCTGCGCACCCAGGCGGGACTCCAGTGCCTCGATGCGGGCGCCGAGTTCCACCACCTCCTGCGACAGGCCGGGTAGTGAAGAACGGTCGATGAAGGCGAGCAGGTCGACGACGATGTCTGCCCCCGGGTCGGCCTGGGGGCGCAGGAACAGGGGGACAAAGGCGATGCTGCGGGGTGGAGCGGCTTCCAGGGTGCGCAGCAGCTCGTTATAGCGGCTGCGTGGCCAGGGCCAGGGACCGAGGGCGTCGAGGCTGGGTTCGTCGATGGCGATGATGGCGACGCGATCGCTGGGCGGGGCGCTGGACAGCCGCACGCCCCAGTCGTAGGTGGACTGGTCCAGGGGGGCGAAAAACCCGTACTGCGCGAGTGCGAGGATCGCCACCGTCATGACCGCGCCAACGAACCAGTCGGCGGTCCAGAACGCCGTTTTCATGGGCGGCCCGTCCATCGTCGGGCGTGACCCCGTTTGCCAGCACGGTGTTTCATGCGCGTATCTTCGGCGTGGGCCAACGGCCGGTCCTGTCCGGCGAGGCGGGGCAGGGCACGCGGGGGCGGTCAGCCACTGAGGTCGGTGACGTCGACATAGAGGGTGAGGCGCTGCCCCGGGCGCAGCAGGTTGCCATCGATGCGGTTCCAGCGCTGGATGTCATCGACCCCGACACTGAAACGCTGGGCGATACGGTACAGCGAATCGCCCTGCCGCACGGCATAGCTGAGCCGGCGCAGGGTCTGGCCGGGTATCTTCCGGTCGAGGTCCGGCAGGCGCAGGCCGGCCTCCTGGTCGGGGACGGCGGCGTCCCGCACCCAGATGATGAGCCGGTCGCCGGCACGCAGGGTGTCGCGCGGAGCCATGCCGTTCCAGCGGGCCAGCTGCTCCACGCTCACCGCATAACGACGCGCGATGTCCCAGAAGCTGTCGCCCGGCTGTACCTCGTACTGGATGCGGCGACCCTCGCGTTCGACGTTCTGGATGGCGGCGCGACGCTGGTCGGCGGTCAGTGCATAGTCGCCGGTGGGTCGCTGTGCCACCGGCACCAGCAGATAGTCTCCGGCGCGGATGCTGGTCGAGCGCAGCTGGTTGGAACGCTTGATGACGGATACCGTGGTGTCGTAACGCTCGGCGATATGGCCCAGCGTCTCGCCGCTGCGGATGCGATGGCGTTGCCAGGTGACGAGTTGCTCGGCTGGCAGTTTTGCCAGGGCAGTGTGGAATTCGGTGGCGCGTTCGATGGGCAGCAGCAGGCTGTGTGGCCCGTTGGGGTCGGTGGCCCAGCGGTTGAAGGCCGGGTTGAGCAGGTAGATGTCATCCACCTCCATGCCGGCCAGTTCCGCGGCCACGGCGAGGTCCATCTGCCCGGGGAGGGGGACCACGGTGAGGTAGGGTTCGTCGGGGATCGGCCAGAGGTTCACGCCATGGTGTTCGGGGTCGGTGACCAGGGCCTTGAGCGCCAGCAGCTTGGGGACGTAGTTTTCCGTCTCGCGCGGCAGGTCCAGGTGCCAGAAGTCGGTGGGACGCCCGCGGGCCTCGTTACGGCGGATGGCACGGCGCACGTTGCCTTCACCGGCGTTGTAGGCGGCCAGGGCCAGCAGCCAGTCGCCGTCGAAGTACTTGTGCAGGTACTGCAGGTAGTCAAGTGCGGCTCGCGTCGACTCGACCACGTCACGGCGGCCGTCGTACCACCAGTTCTGCTTCAGGCCGAAGCGCCGGCCGGTGGCGGGGATGAACTGCCAGAGGCCCGCAGCCCGGCCATGGGAGTAGGCGTAGGGGATGTAGGCGCTCTCGACGATGGGCAGCAGGGCGAGCTCCGTCGGCATGTCGCGCTGTTCGAGTTCGTCGAGGATGAAATGCAGGTAGGGTTCCGAGCGGGCGCTGACACGCTCGATGAAGTCGATGCGGCAGCGATGCCAGTCCAGGTGGGACTGGACACGCAGCTCGTTGAGGCCGTCCTCCAGCTGGAAGCCGCGGCGCACCCGTGGCCAGATGTCCTGCGAGGCCTCGAAGGCGGTGAGCCCCGTGCCGCCCTCGACGTTCAGGTCGGGGAAGGGCGCCTGTTCCTCGGTCTCGGCGATCTGCGGGTCCAGTTCGCGGCTCTGTTCCGCGGCCGGGTTGGTGCTGGCGTCCGGCTGGCCGGCGGGCTGGCTGGCGCAGCCGGCGAGCAGTCCGGCCAGGAGGAGAAAAATGCTGATGCGTATCATGGTTGGCCGCTGTTGTTAACGTTTGGGCTTAGCTTATCCCGACTGACTCGACGGCAACAAGAGACGTGGCGCCCAGTTCGGGGCCTGACAGCAGGTCCCTCCATGGCGTTTCGTGAAGCAATGGCGCTATGCTTGGTGCTGATGAGGAGGGACTGACGGTTTAGTTGGCATGAGACGCAGACTCGGTATCCGGTGCCAGGGAGACTCACAGTCGGCTATGCACGGACTGCGGGCCTGGTATGCCGCCGATCCGGGGCAGGCCCTGCTCGATGGCCTGCAGCAGCACCTCGATGCCTGGGTGCCGGAACTCTTCGGCTACCACGCGCTGCAGATCGGCGACCTGGCACCGGGGCGTGACCTGCTGGCGGCGAGCCGGATCCGGCATCGGCTGATGATCGATCCGGTGCCTGGCCAGGGACGGGTCGCTGCACGGGCGGAGCGCCTGCCGGTGGCCGCAGAGACGGTAGACCTGGTGCTGCTGCCACACGGACTCGAGTTTTCACCGACCCCTCACGAGATCCTGCGCGAGATCGATCGCGTGCTGGTCCCGGAAGGGCACCTGATCCTCGCAGTCTTCAATCCGCTGAGCCTCTATGGCGGTCTGCGCCTGGCCCTGGGCTGGCGGGGACGCGCCCCCTGGTGTGGCCGTTTCTATGGGGCCTGGCGGGTGCGCGACTGGCTTTCACTGCTGGGGTTCGATACCCTGCGCTGCCAGTCCTACGGCTTCCGGCTTCCGTTGGGTGACAGGCAGCAGCTGCAGCTCATGGAGCGCCTTGGCGAACGCTGGACACCCTATCTCGGCGGTGTCTCGCTGATCCTGGCGCGCAAGCGGGTGGCCACGCTCACGCCCATTCGTCCCCGCTGGCGACCGGGCAAGGGGATCCTGCGCGGTGGCCTGACGCAGCCCACGCCCTGACCGGCCCGGCCGGCAACCAACCAACCCCTGGAATGCGTATCGATGCAAGATGTGGATATCTATACCGACGGCGCCTGCCGTGGCAATCCCGGCCCGGGAGGCTGGGGGGCAGTGCTGCGTGCCGGTGGTCACGAAAGGCTGCTGAAGGGGGCCGAGCCCGAGACCACCAACAACCGCATGGAGCTGATGGCGGCCATCCAGGCCCTGGAGACCCTCAAGCGCGGCTGCCGTGTGCAGCTCACCACGGATTCGCAGTACGTGCGCAACGGCATCACGCAGTGGATGGCCAACTGGAAGAAGCGCGGGTGGAAGACCGCGGACCGCAAGCCGGTGAAGAACCAGGACCTGTGGGAGCGTCTGGACAGCGCGGTCTCGCGCCACGAGGTCCATTGGCACTGGGTGAAGGGACATAGCGGCCATCCCGAGAACGAGATGGCGGATCGCCTGGCTAACGAGGCCATCGACGAGATGATGATGGCCAGCCCCTAGCAGCCGACGAGGAGCGACACCGAAATGAGACAGGTTGTACTCGATACCGAAACCACGGGTCTTGAGCACAAGCAGGGCCATCGCATCATCGAGATCGGCTGCGTGGAGGTGGATAGCCGCCGCCTGACCGGTCGCGATTACCATCAGTACCTGCAGCCCGATCGCGAGATCGACGAAGGCGCGATCGAGGTGCATGGCATCACCAACGAGTTTCTCGCCGACAAGCCGCGCATCGCGGACGTGATCGAGGACTTCCTCGACTTCGTGCGCGGCGCCGAGCTCATCATCCACAACGCCCCCTTCGACGTCGGCTTCATCAATGCCGAGCTCGAGCGGCTGGGGGCCGAGTGGGGGCGCATCGAAGACTACTGCACCATCACCGATACCCTGGCCATGGCCCGCCAGATGCACCCGGGGCAGCGCAACAGCCTGGATGCCCTGTGCAAGCGCTACGAGATCGACAACTCGCATCGACAGTTGCATGGCGCGCTGCTCGACGCCCGCATCCTGGCCGACGTCTACCTGAGCATGACGGGCGGACAGACGCTCCTGTCGCTGGGGGCGGAGGCCGAGTCGGGGCCGAGCGAGGTGGGGGGGATTCGTCGCCTGCCGGCCGATCGTCCGCGCCTGCGCGTGCTGCGGGCGAGCGATGCCGAGCGCGAGGCGCACGAGGCGCGCCTGGCCGCCATCGAGAAGGCGGCCGGCACCTGCCTGTGGAAGGACGCGTAGCCGGCGCGCTGCGGGTCAGTTGGCCTTCAGCAGGCGCTGCTTCTCGCGATTCCAGTCGCGTTCCTTCTCCACGGCACGCTTGTCGTGCTGTTTCTTGCCCTTGCCCACGCCGATCTCGAGCTTGGCGCGACCGCGCTTCCAGTAGAGCTTGAGCGGCACCACCGCATAGCCCTCGCGTTCCACCGCGCCGATCAGCTTGCTGATCTCGTGGGCGTGCAGCAGCAGCTTGCGCGTGCGCGTGGCATCCGGATGGACATGGGTGGAGGCGGAGAGCAGGGGCGAGATGTGTGCGCCGAACAGCCAGGCCTCGCCGTTCTTGATCAGCACGTAGCTCTCCTTGAGCTGCACGCGGCCATCGCGCAGGCTCTTCACCTCCCAGCCCTCCAGGGCCAGGCCGGCCTCGTAGGTGTCCTCGATGAAGTAGTCGTGGCGGGCCGTCTTGTTCAGCGCGATCACGCTGCCGGCATTCTGCGGTTTCTTGTCCTTTTTGCTCATGGGCGCATTATACGTGACTTCGTCATTGCGGCAGCAGGAAAAGCAGGTGTCGACTCCCGCATGCCACCATGCAAGTTGAGGCCTTATGCAAAATTCCCCAAAATGGCGACTGATTTTGCTCGAGGTCTGCGATGGCAGGCGATCATGACGGCGTGACCCCCGGTCCGCCAGGGGGGAATGACAGGCAATGAGCAGTCCACGCAGATCGATACACGGGCAGTGGTCCTCGCGGCTCGCCTTCGTGCTGGCGGCCACCGGTTCGGCCGTCGGGCTCGGCAACATCTGGAAGTTCCCCTACATCACCGGCGAGTATGGCGGCGGGGCCTTCGTGCTGGTGTACCTGCTGTGCATCGCCGTGATCGGTGTGCCCATCATGATCGCCGAGGTGCTGCGCGGCCGGCGTGGCCGGCAGAGCCCGATGAACACCATGCGCGATCTCGCGCACGAGGCCGGCCGCAACTCGATCTGGCGCTGGATCGGCTGGATGGGCGTGCTGGCCGGGTTCCTGATCCTCTCCTATTACAGCGTGGTGGCCGGCGTGGCACTGGGTTACACCGTGCGCGCCGGGCTCGGCAGCTTCGAGGCGGTGAGCAGTGCCGGCGCGCACGCACTCTTCAAGGAGTTCATCGGTGACCCCGAGCGCCTGCTGGCCTGGCATACCCTGTTCATGGTGATGACCATGGTGGTGGTCTCCCGCGGGGTGCGCTCCGGGCTCGAGCGCGCCGTGACCTTTCTCATGCCCGGCCTGTTCATCATCCTGGTGCTGCTGATCGGCTACGCCATGGCCCAGGGGCAGTTCATGGAGGGCCTGCGTTTCATGTTCGCGCCCGACTTCAGCAAGCTCTCCAGCGAGGCGGTGCTGGTGGCGATGGGGCACGCCTTCTTCACGCTCTCGCTGGGCATGGGCGCCATCATGATGTACGGCTCCTATCTCTCGTCGAAGACCTCCATCACCCGCGTGTGCATCACCGTGGCGGGACTGGACACGCTGGTGGCGCTGATGGCGGGCCTGGCGATCTTCCCCATCGTCTTCGCCAATGCCATGGACCCCGGCGCCGGCTTCGGGCTGGTATTCCTCAGCCTGCCCATCGCCTTCGGGCAGATGCCCATGGGCACCCTGTTTGCCACGCTGTTCTTTCTCCTACTGGTATTCGCGGCCTGGAGCTCGGCCATCTCGCTGATCGAGCCGGCGGTGGCCTGGCTGGTGGAGAACCATGGTATGGGGCGTGGCCGGGCGTCCGTACTGGTCGGTGGCATCGCCTGGGCGCTGGGCCTGGTGACGGTGCTGTCCTTCAACCACTGGGCCTTCGAGTTCCGCTTCGCCGGCCAGGTGAAGGAGACCGGCATGTTCGACGTGCTGGACATCCTCACCTCCAGCATCATGCTGCCGCTGGGCGGGCTGTTCATCGCCATCTTTGCCGGCTGGATCATGACCCGCAAATCGGTACGCGAGGAACTGCGGCTGGAAGACGGCCCGGGCTTCAAGCTGTGGTATGTGCTCGTGCGTTTCGTGGCGCCCATCGGTATCCTAGTGGTCTTCCTCAACCTGATAGGCCTGATCTGACAGCCCATGCCGACGATTAGTCGCAGCGCCCTGGTACCGTATTCGCCGCAGGACATGTACGCCCTGGTGGATGACATTCCTGCCTATCCGCAGTTCCTGCCCTGGTGCCGTCGCGCCGAGGAGGCGCATCGCGACGAGGACGAGGTGCAGGCCACCATCGAACTCGCCAAGGGCAGCCTCAACAAGGCCTTTACCACGCGCAACCGCCTGCAGCACGGCAAGATGATCGAGATGCGCCTGGTGGAGGGGCCGTTCAAGCACCTGGAGGGCTTCTGGCGTTTCGATGCCCTGGAAGGGGGCGAGGCCTGCAAGGTCTCGCTGGATCTGGACTTCGAGTTTTCCAACCGCCTGGTGGGGATGGCCATCGGTCCCATCTTCAACCAGGTGGCCAATACCCTGGTCGACGCCTTCGTCTCCCGTGCCCGCGAGGTCTACGGTGCCCGCTGAGCTGATGCCGGTGGAGGTCGCCTATGCGCGCCCGGACGAGCAGGTGATCATCGCCCTGGACGTGGAGCCTGGTACTACCGTGGAGGCGGCCATCAGGGCCTCGGGCATGCTCGAGCGCTTTGCCGAGATCGACCTGGCGCAGAACAAGGTCGGGATCTTCGGCAAGCTCACCAGGCTCAATACCGAACTGCGGCCGAAGGACCGGGTGGAGATCTATCGCGCCCTGATCGCCGATCCCAAGGAGGTGCGCAAGCAGCGCGCCGCCGCAGGCAAGCGCATGAAGAAGGGCGGGGGCGATCTCGCCGACGGGGAGAAGGGCGGGGACGACTAGCCGTCGTGTACCGCCGGCGGATCCTCAGCGCTGGATGCGCGCGACGCGATCGCCCTCGAAGTAGAGCGTGAGGTGACGCGATTCGGGCTCGCCATTGCCCGGCTTAAGGTAATAGACGTAGTCCCAGCGATCGGCATGGAAGGGGTCGGTGAGCATGGGCGAGCCGAGCAGGAAGGTGACCTGCTCGCGCGACATCCCCTCCCGTATCTTGGCGATATCCTCCGCCACCAGCGCATTGCCCTGTTGCACGTCGAGCTTGTGTACCGAGAAGAGCTCGCAGCCCGAGAGCAGGATGCTTGCCAGAATAATGGTAGAAATGAGAAGCTGTCGCATATCCATGAAGCGTCGTTAATCGGCGAACGGCAGATGATAATCGATTAGCGGCTGCGACGATATGGCCGCCCGGGGGCAGAGCATGGAAAGTCAGGACCTGAAGAAGGCGGGGCTCAAGGTTACCCTGCCGCGCATGAAGATTCTCGAGATCCTCGAGACGGCGGAGACCCATCACCTCACGGCCGAGGACATCTATCGCCAGCTGCTCGATGCCGGCGAGGAGATCGGTCTGGCGACGATTTATCGCGTGCTCACCCAGTTCGAGTCCGCCGGCCTGGTGACGCGGCATCACTTCGAGAGCGGGCAGGCCGTGTTCGAGATCGAGCGGGGCGCGCACCACGACCACATCGTCTGCACCCAGTGCGGCAAGGTGGAGGAATTCTTCGACGAGGTGATCGAGGACCGGCAGAAGGCGGTGGCGAAGGCGCATGGCTTCGAGATCGCCGACCACTCGCTCATCATCTACGGCAAGTGCGTCGACCCGAAGTGTCCGAATCGCTAGGCGTCAGGCGCGCTACGGGCTCAGCCCGTGCTGGCGCGCTGGATCATCTCCTCGGCATGCGCCAGGGTCTGGGCGGTGAGTTCCACGCCGCCCAGCATGCGCGCGATCTCCTCGATACGCCGTTCGTCCCGCAGGGTCTCGATGCGGGTCTGGGTGCTGTCGCGCCCCTTGCGCTTGGCCACCTGCAGGTGGTGATGGGCCTGCGCCGCCACCTGCGGCAGGTGGGTCACGCACAGGACCTGGCGATCCTTGCCAAGGCGGCGTAGCTGCCGGCCGACCACCTCGGCCACGGCCCCGCCGATGCCGGTATCCACCTCGTCGTAGATCAGCGTCGGCACGGATACGCTGCGTGCGGCGATCATCTGGATGGCCAGCGCGATGCGTGAGAGCTCCCCGCCGGAGGCCACCCTGGCCAGCGGCTGGATGGGCTGCCCGGGGTTGGCGCTGACCTGGAATTCGATCTCGTCCAGCCCGTGGCTGGCGTAATGTCCATCGTCGGGGCTCACGGCGATCTCGAAGTGCCCGCCTTCCATTCCGAGGCCCTGCATGGCCTCGGTCACACCCCGGTTCAACTCGCGCGCGGCCTTGATGCGGCTGGTGCGCAGCTTCTCCGCGACCTTGCGATACGCATCCTCGGCCGTCGCCAGGTCCCGCGCCAGGGCCTCGGCGTCGTAGCCTTCGCCGTCGAGCTCGGCGAGCTCCTCGGCCAGGCGCTGGTGATGCGCGCCCAGCTCCTCGGGGCGCACGCGGTGCTTGCGGGCGAGGTCGTGGATGAGACCGAGGCGTTCGTCGACGAAGGCCAGCCGCTCGGGGTCGAGATCCAGGGCGTCGGCGTAATGGCGCAGGGCATCGGCCGCCTCGCGCAGCTGGATCTGTGCACTGGTGACGAGCTCCAGCGGTTCCCTGAGGGCGGGATCGAGCTCGGCCGCCTCGGTCAGGGCATGCAGCTGATGGCCGAGCAGGGCGTGCAGCGACTGCTCGTCGGATTCGTAGAGCGCGGCATAGCCCTGTTCGGCGGTCTCCAGCAGCCGTCCGGCGTGGGCCAGTCGACCGTGCTCCTCGGCGAGCTGTTCGTATTCGTCGGCCCCGAGCTTGAGGGCGTCGAGTTCCTCCACCTGGAAACGCAGCAGCTCCACCCTGGCCTGCCGTTCGTCACCGGCCAGGGTGAGGGAGTCGAGGCGCTCGCGCAGCGTCTTCCAGCGGGAGAAGGCCTCGGCCACCTGCGAGCGCAGGGCGTCGTTGCCGGCATAGTCGTCCAGCAGGTCGCGCTGCAGTTCGCGACGCAGCAGCGACTGGTGTTCGTGCTGGCCGTGGATGTCGACCAGGTGGTTGCCCAGTTCGCGTACCAGCTGCAGGGTGGAGGGCGAGCCGTTGATGTAGATCTTGGAGCGGCCGTCGTGGGTGATCACGCGCCGCAGCAGGCATTCCTCGCCGGACTCCAGGTCGTTCTCCTCCAGCCAGTCACGCGCGGCTGGCAGGGCGCCCAGGTCGAAGCTCGCGCTGATCTCCGCCTTGGCGGCGCCATGGCGCACCACCGCGCTGTCGGCGCGGTCGCCCAGCACCAGGCCCAGCGCATCGACCACGATGGATTTGCCGGCACCGGTCTCGCCGGTGAGCGCGGTCATGCCGCCGGCCAGGTCGAGGTCCAGTTCGTCGATGATGGCGAAGTTGCGGATATGGATGTGCGTGAGCATGCGGCCTGTGTCCGGTGACGAATTCCTGCGGTCCGTTGCGCGCCAAGTATAAGCCCGCGCCCGGCGTTTGACAGGGGGTGCCGGCGGGATTTCTAGGGCTGCTCGCCCCAGCGCAGCTTGGCCCGCAGGATGTGGAAGTAGTCGTAGCCCCTGGGATGCAGCAGGCGCAGCGGGCCCTGCTTGCGACGGATGACGATGCGGTCGCGGGGCTCCAGGTCCATGCCGGCCTGGCCGTCGAAGGAGACCTGCGCCGGATCCTTGTTGTGGGCGCAGATACGCACCTCGATGTGGCTGTCGCCCCGGACCACGATGGGACGGTGGCTCAGCGTGTGCGGGCAGATGGGCACCAGCACGATGGCGTCCAGTCCCGGATGCAGGATGGGGCCGCCGCCCGACAGGGCATAGGCGGTGGAGCCGGTGGGAGTGGATACCACCATGCCGTCGGCCCGCTGGGTGTTGACGAACTGGCCGTCGATGAAGGTATCGAACTCGATCATGCGCACCACCTCGCGCACATGCACCACCACGTCATTGAGCGCCAGGGACTGGCCGATGCATGCCTCGTCTCGCCAGACCTCCGCCTCCAGCAGAAAGCGCGGGGCCTCGACGTAGTGTCCTTCCAGGATCTCGGCCAGGCGCGAACTCATCTCCTCGGGCGAGACGTCGACCAGGAAGCCCAGGCGCCCGAGGTTGATACCCAGCACCGGCACGCCGGAATCGGCCAGGGTGCGCCCGGCGTTGAGCAGGGTGCCGTCGCCGCCCACCACGATGGCAAGATCCGCTTCCCGCGCCAGCGCCTCACGGGAGAAGGTCTCGCCGGCCCCTTTGCCCAGCAGGGGCGTGGTACTCTCGTCCAGCAGCACACGCAGGCCGCGCGAGGTGAGCAGGTCCAGCAACGCCTGCAGGGTATCGGCGAGCTGCGGTCCGCTTTGCTTGGTGATCACGCCGATGGTCTGGAAGTCGGGCATAGTGCCTTGTTTTATGGTGGTTATTTGCGCCTCAAAGTAACACGTCACCCGGGGTGCGCCAACTGCCATGCAGCTTGACACTGCGACGGAGCGCTTGCGATGATTTCCCTTGGCACTCAGGGGAATAGAGTGCCAAAACCCTTGTCGAAGCGAGACGTCATGGCCAATCAGGAGTCGACCGTCAGCATGCTGTCCGAACGTGCCCAGCACCTGTTCAAGGCGCTGGTCGAGTCCTATATCGAGAACGGCCAGCCGGTCGGTTCGCGCACCCTGGCGCGTACCGCCGGTCTCAGCCTGAGCCCGGCCACCATACGCAACGTGATGGCCGACCTCGAGGACCTGGGCCTGATCGTCTCGCCACACACCTCGGCCGGGCGCGTGCCCACCGCCCGTGGCTATCGCCTGTTCGTCGACACGCTGCTGAGCGTGCGACCGCCGGATGGCCGCATACTGCACGAGCTCAGGACGCGTCTCGACCCCGACCAGGATGCCAAGGGCCTGGTGGAGTCCGCCTCCTCGCTGCTCTCCGCGGTCACGCAGATGGCCGGTGTGGTCACCGTGCCGCGGCGCGACCAGAGCGCGCTGCGCCAGATCGAGTTCCTGCCCCTGTCGGATCGCCGGGTGCTGGCCATCATGGTGATGAACGAGAAGGAGGTGCAGAACAAGATCCTGCACCTCGAGCGCGAGTACAGCGCCTCGGACCTGCAGCAGGCGGCCAACTACCTCAACGCCATGTTCGCGGGCAAGGGCGTGTCCGCCGTGCGCGACAGCCTGTTGCGCGAGCTGGACGCGGTGCGCGCGGACATGGATCGCATGATGCGCTCGGCCATCGAGCTCGGCGGCAAGGTCTTCGCCAGCGGGTCGGAGGCCGAGGATGACGGCTACGTGCTGGCCGGCGAGGCCAACCTGTTCGATTACCAGGAACTCTCCGACATCGAGAAGCTGCGCCAGCTCTTCGATGCCTTCCAGCAGAAGCGGGAGATCCTGCACCTGCTGGACAAGTCCATCAGCGCCGAGGGCGTGCAGATCTTCATCGGCCAGGAGGCCGGCTACAGCGTGCTGGACGACTGCAGTGTCATCTCCGCTCCCTACTCGGTGGACGGCCGTGTGCTGGGTGTACTGGGCGTGATCGGCCCCACGCGCATGGCCTACGAGCGCGTGATCCCCATCGTGGACGTGACCGCGAAACTGCTGGGCGCGGCCTTGAAGTCGCGCAACTAGCCCCCATACATAACCCGGATTTCCCCACGGTGCGACTCCAGGTGCGCGCCGGCAACGAACATTTACCTGTAGAAAAGGTTGGAGTTTTCGATGGCCGAGCAAGACAAACCCGAAACCGGCAAGCCCGAACCCGAAGCCACCGGCGACTTCGAATCCAGCGAGGCCCCTGCGCGGGAGGATGGCGAGATCGAGACGCTGCGCCAGGCAGTGGAAACCGAGCGCGCCCGGGCCGATGAGAACTGGGACAAGCTGCTGCGCACCCAGGCCGAGATGGACAACCTGCGAAAGCGCACCGAGCGCGAGCTGGAGAATGCCCACAAGTACGCGCTGGAGCGCTTTGCCGGCGAGCTGCTGGCGGTGCGCGACAGCCTGGAGATGGGTATCCAGGCCGCGGGCGATGCCGAGGCACAGCAGCTCAAGGAGGGGAGCGAGCTTACCCTGAAGCTGCTCACCCAGGTGATGGAGAAGTTCGGCATCCAGGCCGTGGACCCGGCCGGCGAGAAGTTCGATCCCGAGCGCCACCAGGCCATGTCCATGCAGGAGTCGGCCGAGGTGCCGCCCAATACCGTGGTGGCGGTGATGCAGAAGGGCTACATGCTCAATGATCGCCTGCTGCGCCCCGCCATGGTGATGGTCTCGAAGGCGCCGGCGGATTCCTGAGGGCAGGGCCTTGAAATCCGGCCATGCGGCCGCATCTTTCAGCACAGACGAATTTTCGGTTAACACGACTCGAAACGAATTGGAGTAACAGTCATGGGCAGAATCATCGGTATCGACCTGGGTACGACCAACAGCTGCGTTGCGGTCATGGAAGGTGGCACCCCCAAGGTCATCGAGAACAGCGAGGGTGATCGCACCACGCCGTCCATCGTCGCCTTCACGGAGGACGGCGAGGTCCTGGTCGGCCAGTCCGCGAAGCGCCAGGCGGTCACCAACCCCGCCAATACCCTGTTCGCCGTCAAGCGCCTGATCGGCCGCCGCTTCGAGGAAGACGCGGTACAGAAGGACATCAAGCTGGTGCCCTACCAGATCATCAAGGCCGACAACGGCGATGCCTGGGTGGAGGTCAAGGGCAAGAAGATGGCCCCGCCGGAGATCTCCGCACGCGTGCTGCAGAAGATGAAGAAGACGGCCGAGGACTACCTGGGTGAAGAGGTCACCGAGGCGGTGATCACCGTGCCGGCCTACTTCAACGACTCGCAGCGCCAGGCCACCAAGGATGCCGGCAAGATCGCCGGTCTCGAGGTCAAGCGCATCATCAACGAGCCCACCGCAGCGGCCCTGGCCTACGGCATGGACAAGAAGCGCGGCGACCGCAAGGTGGCCGTGTACGACCTGGGTGGCGGTACCTTCGACATCTCCATCATCGAGATCGCGGACCTGGACGGCGAGCACCAGTTCGAGGTGCTGTCCACCAACGGCGACACCTTCCTTGGTGGTGAAGACTTCGACATGCGCCTGATCGACTACCTGGCCGACACCTTCAAGAAGGACAGCGGCATCGATCTGCACAAGGATCCGCTGGCGCTGCAGCGTCTGAAGGAAGCGGCCGAGAAGGCCAAGATCGAGCTGTCCGCCAGCCAGCAGACCGATGTCAACCTGCCGTACATCACGGCCGACCAGACGGGCCCGAAGCACCTCAACATCAAGGTGACCCGTGCCAAGCTGGAATCGCTGGTTGAGGACCTGATCAAGCGCACTATCGAGCCCTGCAAGCTGGCGATCAAGGATGCCGGCCTGTCCGTGGGCGACATCGACGACGTCATCCTGGTCGGCGGCATGACCCGCATGCCCAAGGTGCAGGAGGCGGTGAAGGAATTCTTCGGCAAGGAGCCGCGCAAGGACGTGAACCCGGACGAGGCCGTGGCCGTGGGTGCGGCCATCCAGGGCGGCGTGCTGGGCGGCGAGGTGAAGGACGTGCTGCTGCTCGACGTCACCCCGCTGTCCCTGGGCATCGAGACCCTGGGGGGGGTGATGACCAAGCTCATCGAGCGCAACACCACCATCCCGACCAAGGCCAACCAGGTGTTCTCCACCGCCGAGGACAACCAGACCGCGGTGACCGTGCACGTGCTGCAGGGCGAGCGCGAGCGGGCGGTGGACAACAAGTCGCTGGGTCGCTTCGACCTCACCGATATCCCGCCGGCCCCGCGCGGCGTGCCGCAGATCGAGGTCACCTTCGACATCGACGCCAACGGCATTCTCAACGTGTCGGCCAAGGACAAGGCCACCGGCAAGGAACAGAAGATCACCATCAAGGCCTCCTCGGGCCTGTCGGACGAGGAAGTCGAAAAGATGGTGAAGGACGCCGAGGCGCATGCTGCCGAGGACAAGAAGTTCCACGAGCTGGTCTCGGCACGCAACCAGGCCGACAACCTGATCCACGCCACCGAGAAATCGCTGAAGGAGTTCGGCGACAAGGTGGGCGAGGACGAGAAGAAGGCCATCGAGGAGGCCGCCGAGGCCCTGCGCGAGGCCATGAAGGGCGACGACAAGGACGCCATCGAGGCCCGGACCCAGGCCCTGGCCGAGGCCTCCGGCAAGCTGGCCGAGAAGATGTATGCCGAGCAGGCCGCAGGCGAGGGTGCCGAGGGCGCGGCCGATGGCGAGCAGGCGGCTGGTGGCAAGGCCGACGATGATGTGGTCGACGCCGAGTTCGAGGAAGTCGACGACAAGAAGAAATAACCGGCCTACGGCCTTAGGGATGACGTGGCCGGGCGTCCCTCGCGGGCGCCCGGCCTGACGTCATGAGTCCGGTGCCGGTAGCGCCGGAGCAAGACAACCATAGAACCGACATGTCCAAACGCGATTACTACGAAGTCCTCGGGGTCGAGAAGAATGTCAGCGAGGCGGAACTGAAGAAGGCCTACCGCCGGCTGGCGATGAAATACCACCCGGACCGCAATCCGGACGATGCCGAGGCGGAGGAGCGCTTCAAGGAGGCCAAGGAGGCCTATGAGGTGCTGTCCGATCCGCAGAAGCGCTCGGCCTATGACCAGTTCGGGCATGCCGGCGTCGATCCCTCGATGGGGGGCGGCGGTTTCCACGGTGGTGGCGGCGCCGGTTTCGGCGACATCTTCGACGACATCTTCGGCGACATCTTCGGTGGTGGCGGGGCTCGGCGCGGCGGCGAGCGCGTCTACCGCGGGGCCGACCTGCAGTACAACCTGGAACTCACCCTGGAGGAGGCGGTGTTCGGCACCGAGGCCCGCATCCGTGTGCCGGTGCTGGTCACCTGCTCGCATTGCGATGGCAGCGGCACCGCTCCGGGCTCCGAGCCGGTCACCTGTAACACCTGCGGCGGCGTCGGTCAGGTGCGCATGCAACAGGGCTTCTTCTCCGTGCAGCAGACCTGCCCGCGCTGTCGCGGCGCCGGCAAGATCATCACCAACCCCTGCGTGGCCTGTCACGGCGAGGGGCGTGTGGAAGAGGAGAAGACCCTGTCGGTGAAGGTGCCGGCCGGGGTCGACACCGGCGACCGCATCCGTCTCGGCGGGGAGGGCGAGGCCGGGATCAACGGCGGTCCGGCGGGCGATCTCTATGTGCAGATCCGCGTCAAGCCGCACGACATCTTCACCCGCGAGGGTGTCGACCTGCACTGCGAGGTACCGATCTCCATCGGCGTTGCCGCACTGGGTGGCGAGCTCGAGGTGCCCACGCTGGATGGTCGCGTCAAACTCAAGATCCCGGCCGAGACCCAGTCGGGCAAGCTGTTCCGCCTGCGGGGCAAGGGCGTGACGTCGGTGCGTGGCGGCATGACCGGCGACCTGATCTGTCGCACCACGGTCGAGACCCCGGTGAACCTCACGCGGCGGCAGAAGGAGCTGCTGGAGGAGTTCGAGTCCACGCTGAAGGCAGGCGGGGAGAAGCACAGCCCGCGCGCCTCGGGCTGGCTGGATGGCGTCAAGCGCTTCTTCGACGGCCTCAAGTTCTAGATCGTCGGAATCTTCCCGTGTCTTTCCCGTCAAACCGGCATAATCGACCAACCCAAGAGGCCCAGACATGAGCAAGCCCGTGAAAAATCCGCTGCGTCGCCGCTTCCTGCGTGGCCTGCTGGCCCTGGCGCCGGCCGGTCTGCTGGGGTCTGCCGCGGCCCGTGCGGCCGATTCGGCGGCCGATTCAGCGGATGATCTGCGTTTTCCCGGCGACCCCGCCGAGCACCGGGTCGTCTACCAGTTCAATCACGCCGACATCGATTACATGGAGCACGTGCTCTTTTCGGTCGGTGCAATGCTGCGCAAGTACGACACCAATGTGGAGATCGTCGTCGTCGCCTTTGGTCCCGGCATCCATATTCTCGGCAAGCGGCCCGAGCGCCCCGTGCCCGAGCTGCTGCGTCAGCGTGTCGCGAGCCTGTCCCAGTACGGGGTGAAGTTCGTGGCCTGTGGCAACACCATGAAATCGCTGGGCTGGGATGCCGAGGACATCCTGCCCTTTGCCGAGATCGAGGAGGTGGGTGCGGCGGCGCTGATGGAATACCAGGAAAAGGGCTTTTCCTACATCAGCTGGTAGACTCGCGGCGCGGGCCTGCCCGCATGACATGACTTGTTTGGGGGATGCATGACCAGAATCGCGATCGTGGGCGCCGGCGGGCGCATGGGCCGCACACTCATCGAGGCCGTACACAACGCCGACGGAGCGGAGCTCTCGGCCGCCACCGAGCGCGCCGGCAGTTCATTGCTGGGGGCCGATGCCGGTGAGCTCGCCGGCGTGGGCCGCCTGGGCGTGACCATCGCCGATACGCTGGCTGCCGCCGGCGACTTCGACGTGCTCATCGACTTCACCGCGCCGGCCGCGACCATGGCCCATCTCGACTACTGCCTGGAAAACGGCAAGCGCATCGTCATCGGCACCACCGGGCTCGGCGAGGCCGAGCGCGAGCGCATCCGGCAGGCCGGCGAGCGCATCGGCGTGGTCTTCGCGCCCAACATGAGCGTCGGTGTCAACCTCTGCCTCAAGCTGCTGGATCTCGCCGCGCGCGTGCTGGGCGACGAGGTGGATATCGAGATCGTCGAGGCCCACCACCGGCACAAGGTGGACGCCCCCTCCGGCACGGCCCTGCGCATGGGCGAGGTGGTGGCCGAGGCCCTGGGGCGCGACCTCAAGGCCTGCGCCGTCTATGGCCGCGAGGGCCAGACCGGCGAGCGCGACCGCCAGACCATCGGCTTCGAGACCATCCGCGCCGGTGACATCGTCGGTGAGCACACGGTGATGTTCGCCGGGCTCGGCGAGCGCGTGGAGATCACCCACAAGGCCTCCAGTCGTATGACCTTCGCCAAGGGCGCGGTGCGTGCCGCCCAGTGGGTGATGGGGCGCGGGACGGGGCTCTACGACATGCAGGACGTCCTCGGGCTGCGCTGATCGCGCGCCGAACCGCGTGGACAGGGGATGCCATAATCAGTATAATAATCAACCAACTAAGCAAGCTTTTCCTTGGTCACACATTTACCGCAAACGGGATGGATCGAATCCATCCCGTTTGCATATCTGCAGCCGGAGGCCAGTTTGAAAACACCTGCCCTGCTAGTGCTTGAGGATGGCAGCCTCTTCCGGGGAGAGTCGATCGGTTTCGAGGGCGAGACCGTCGGCGAAGTCGTCTTTAACACGGCCCTGACCGGGTACCAGGAAATCCTCACCGATCCTTCCTATTCCAGACAGATCGTCACCCTGACCTATCCGCACATCGGCAACGTCGGCACCAACCCGGACGACGAGGAATCCTCGCACGTGCATGCGGCCGGTCTCGTGATTCGCGACCTGCCGCGCCGCCTGTCCAACTGGCGTTCGCAGGAGTCGCTGCCGGACTACCTCAGGCGCCACAAGGTGGTGGCCATCGCCGACATCGATACCCGCCGTCTCACGCGCATCCTGCGCGAGAAGGGCGCGCTGGCCGGCGCGATCGTGACCGGCCAGGCCGCCGCGGACGAGCAGGCGGCCCTGGCCCTGGCGAAAGGCTTTCCGGGCCTCAAGGGCATGGACTTGGCCAAGGAGGTCACCACCCACGAGCCCTACGAATGGGCCCAGGGCAGCTGGACGCTGGAGGGCGGCATGCCGGCCGCCCCGCATCCCATCGAGGAGAAGCTGCCCTATCACGTGGTGGCTTGGGACTACGGCGTGAAACGCAACATCCTGCGCATGCTGGTGGACCGCGGCTGCCGCCTGACGGTGGTGCCGGCCCAGACCCCGGCCTCGGAGGTCTTCAAGCTGAAGCCGGACGGCGTGTTCCTGTCCAACGGGCCGGGCGACCCCGAGCCCTGCGACTATGCCATCCAGGGCATCCGCGAGGTGCTGGACGCCGGACTGCCGACCTTCGGTATCTGCCTGGGTCACCAGCTGCTCGGCCTGGCCAGCGGCGCGAAGACGGTGAAGATGAAGTTCGGCCACCACGGCGCCAACCATCCCGTGCAGGATCTGGATACCGGCCATGTGATGATCTCCAGCCAGAACCACGGTTTCGCGGTGGACGAGAAGACCCTGCCGGACTGCCTGCGCGCCACCCACAAGTCGCTGTTCGACGGGTCGCTGCAGGGCGTGCATCGCACCGACAAGCCGGCCTTCAGTTTCCAGGGGCATCCGGAGGCGAGCCCCGGCCCGCACGACGTGGCACCGCTGTTCGATCACTTCATCGAACTGATGCAGGCGCACAGGGCCGGCGCGTAACCCACATTTTCCAGGCAAGCAACGGGACGAGTCTCGCGACACTATCATGCCGAAAAGAACCGACATCGAAAGCATCCTCATCATCGGCGCCGGCCCGATCATCATCGGCCAGGCCTGCGAATTCGACTACTCCGGCGCCCAGGCCTGCAAGGCCCTGCGCGAGGAGGGCTACCGCGTCATCCTGGTGAACTCCAACCCGGCCACCATCATGACCGACCCGGAGATGGCCGACGCGGTGTACATCGAGCCCGTCGACTGGAAGACGGTGGAGCGCATCATCGAGAAGGAACGCCCGGATGCCGTACTGCCGACCATGGGCGGGCAGACGGCACTCAACTGCGCGCTGGACCTGGACCGGCACGGCGTGCTGGAGAAATACGGCGTGGAGATGATCGGCGCCTCGCCGGACGCCATCGACATGGCCGAGGACCGCGAGCGCTTCCGTGATGCCATGAGCGAGATCGGGCTGGGATCGGCGAAGTCGTCCGTCGCCAACACCTGGGAAGAGGCGCAGGCCATCCAGGCGGAGATCGGCTTCCCCGTGATCATCCGCCCCTCCTTCACCCTTGGCGGCAGCGGCGGCGGCATCGCCTACAATCGCGAGGAATTCGAGGAGATCGTCAAGCACGGCCTCGACCTCTCGCCGACCAACGAGGTGCTGCTCGAGGAGTCGCTGCTCGGCTGGAAGGAGTACGAGATGGAGGTGGTGCGCGACAAGGCCGACAACGCCATCATCATCTGCTCCATCGAGAACCTCGATCCGATGGGCGTGCACACCGGCGACTCCATCACCGTTGCCCCCGCGCAGACGCTGACCGACAAGGAATACCAGATCATGCGCGACGCCTCGCTGGCGGTGCTGCGCAAGATCGGCGTGGAGACCGGCGGCTCCAACGTGCAGTTTGCCGTCAATCCGCAGGACGGTCGCCTGGTCATCATCGAGATGAACCCGCGCGTCTCGCGCTCCTCGGCGCTGGCCTCCAAGGCCACCGGCTTCCCCATTGCCAAGGTCGCGGCCAAGCTTGCCGTGGGCTTTACCCTGGACGAGCTGCAGAACGAGATCACCGGCGGCGCGACCCCGGCCTCGTTCGAGCCGAGCATCGACTACGTCGTCACCAAGATCCCGCGCTTCACCTTCGAGAAATTCCCCCAGGCCAAGGCGCGGCTCACCACGCAGATGAAGTCCGTGGGCGAGGTGATGGCCATCGGCCGCACCTTCCAGGAATCCTTCCAGAAGGCGTTGCGCGGCCTGGAGACTGGCGCCGACGGGCTGGACGAGGTGCTGGACCCTGCCGACGAAAACGCCCAGGCGATCCTGCGCCACGAGCTGGCCGAGGTCGGCCCGGACCGCATCTACTACGTGGCGGACGCCTTCCGCATGGGCATGAGCGTGGAAGAGGCGCACGAGGCCACCGCCATCGATTACTGGTTCCTGGACCAGATCCATGAACTGGTGGAGATCGAGCAGGGCCTGCGGGGCAAGAAGCTGGCCACGATCGAGCGCGACGAGTTCTTCGACCTCAAGCGCCGCGGCTTCTCCGACCGACGTCTGGGCAAGCTGCTGGGCGAGACCGAATATGCCGTGCGTGCGCGCCGCCAGGAGCTGGGTGTGCGTCCTGTGTACAAGCGTGTGGATACCTGCGCCGCCGAGTTCGCCACCCGCACCGCCTACATGTATTCCACCTACGAGGAGGAATGCGAGGCCGAGCCCACCGGGCGCGAGAAGATCATGGTGCTGGGCGGCGGGCCCAACCGCATCGGCCAGGGTATCGAGTTCGACTACTGTTGCGTGCATGCCGCGCTCGCCATGCGCGAGGACGGCTACGAGACCATCATGGTCAACTGCAACCCGGAGACCGTCTCCACCGACTACGACACCTCCGATCGCCTGTACTTCGAGCCGCTCACGCTGGAGGACGTGCTGGAGATCGTGCACGTAGAGAAGCCGAAGGGCGTGATCGTGCAGTATGGCGGGCAGACCCCGCTCAAGCTTGCGCGCGACCTGGAGAAGGCGGGCGTGCCCATCGTCGGCACCACGCCGGATTCCATCGACCTGGCCGAGGACCGCGAGCGCTTCCAGCAGATGATCGAGAAGCTGGGCCTGAGACAGCCGCCGAACCGCACCGCGCGCAACCCGGAAGACGCCGTGCGCCTGGCTGCCGAGATCGGCTACCCCGTGGTGGTCCGCCCGTCCTACGTGCTGGGCGGCCGTGCCATGGAGATCGTCTACGACGAAACCGACCTGCGTCGCTACATGACCGAGGCGGTGAAGGTCTCCAACGATTCGCCGGTGCTGCTCGACCACTTCCTCGACTCCGCCGAGGAGGTGGACGTGGACGCGATCTGCGACGGCGAGGACGTGTTGATCGGCGGCGTCATGCAGCATATCGAGCAGGCCGGCGTGCACTCGGGCGACTCGGCCTGTTCGCTGCCGCCGTATTCGCTCAACCCGGTGGTCATGGAGCGCATGCGCGAGCAGGTCCGTGCCATGGCCAAGGAGCTCGGCGTGGTGGGCCTGATGAACACCCAGTTCGCCGTGCAGGGTGACGAGATCTACATCCTCGAGGTGAACCCGCGTGCCTCGCGCACCGTGCCCTTCGTCTCCAAGGTGATCGGCAAGCCGCTGGCCAAGATTGCCGCGCGCTGCATGGTGGGGCAGAGCCTCAAGCAGCAGAATGCCGGCGAGGAGGTCATCCCCAATTACTTTGCCGTGAAGGAGGCCGTGTTCCCCTTCATCAAGTTCCAGGGCGTGGACCCCATCCTCGGTCCGGAGATGAAGTCCACCGGCGAGGTCATGGGCGTGGGCCGCAGCTTCGCCGAGGCCTTCGGCAAGTCGCAGCTGGGCGCCGGCGTGAAGCTGCCTGCGCCGGGGCGCGCCTTCATCAGCGTGCGCGACGTGGACAAGGGCGGCATCGTGGACGTGGCCCGCAAGCTCACCGAGCTCGGTTTCGACGTGGTCGCCACCCGTGGCACGGCCGCCGCGCTCGAGGCGGCGGGTGTCGCCTGCCAGCAGGTCAACAAGGTGCTGGAGGGGCGTCCGCACATCGTCGACATGATCAAGAACGACGAGATCGTGCTGATCATCAACACCACTGAAGGCAAGCAGGCGACGGCCGATTCCTTCACCATCCGCCGCGAGGCGCTGCAGCACAAGGTGACCTACACCACCACCCTGGCCGGCGCCCGCGCAACGGTCGAGGCCATGGCCGATGCCGCCTCGGGCGAGGAAAACGTGTACCGCCTGCAGACGCTGCATGAGGAGAACCAGGCATGAGCAAGGTACCGTTGACGGTGCGTGGCGCCGAAAAGCTCAAGACCGAACTGCACAGACTCAAGACCGAGGATCGCCCGCGCGTGATCGAGGCGATCGCCGATGCCCGCGAGCACGGCGACCTGAAGGAAAACGCCGAGTATCACGCCGCGCGCGAGCAGCAGAGCTTCATCGAGGGGCGGATCAAGGAGATCGAGGCCAAGCTCTCCAATGCGCAGATCATCGACGTCACCCAGATCAATGCCGGGGGCAAGGTCATCTTCGGCGCCACCGTCGACCTCTTCGACGAGGATGCCGACAAGGAGATCACCTACCAGATCGTGGGTGACGACGAGGCCGACATCAAGGCCGGTCTCATCTCCGTGAGTTCGCCGATCGCGCGTGCGCTCATCGGCAAGGAGGAGGGGGATATCGCCGAGGTGGATGCCCCCGGCGGGCGCAAGAGTTTCGAGATCGTGGCCGTGCGCTACGTCTGAACCGGCTGCTGCCGCGGGACTAGCCCCGCGGCAGCTCGATCACGGTCTTTTCCGGGTTTTTCCGATACAGCACTGCGACGTGACCGATGCGCTGCACCAGTTCGGCGCCGCTGTGCGCGCAGATCTCCGCAATCAGGGCGTCGCGCGCCTCCCGCTCGCCCACGCTGACCTTCACCTTGATGAGCTCGTGATGGTTCAGGGCGAGCTCGATCTCCTCGAGCACGGTCGGTTTCAGGCCCTGCGAGGCCACCCGCACCACGGGGTTGAGTGCGTGCGCGTGGGCACGCAGGAACTTGCGCTGTTTGTCACTCAGGGGCATGGACTGCATTCCGTTCCGGACAGGGAAACGGCGCAGTGTATCATGTACCCGTCATCTAGCTGAGAGCATTTACCGCCATGGCCCGCAGCAAGAGCAGCTCACGCTGGCTCAAGGAACATTTCAAAGACGAGTACGTGCGCCGGGCGCAGGAGCAGGGCTATCGCTCCCGCGCCGTGTTCAAGTTGCTCGAGGTGCAGGAAAAGGACCGCATCCTGAAGCCCGGTATGGTCGTGGTCGACCTCGGGGCCGCCCCCGGAGGCTGGAGCGAGGCGGCGCGCCAGCTGGTGGGGCGCAATGGCCGGGTGATCGCCACCGACATCCTGCCCATGGACCCCATCGAGGGCGTGGAATTCCTGGAGGGCGATTTTCGCGAGGACGAGGTGCTCGACCGCCTGCTGGCGCTCATCGGCGAGGACCGGGCGGACCTTGTATTGTCGGATATGGCCCCCAACATGAGTGGGGTGGATGCCGTGGATCAGCCGCGCGCCATGTATCTGGCGGAGCTCGCCCTGGATCTGGCGCGCAAGATACTGAAACCCGGCGGCGATTTTCTGGTCAAGGTATTTCAGGGCGAGGGTTCCGAGGAATATCTCCGCACACTTCGTCAGGATTTCGACAAGGTCATCGTCCGCAAGCCCAGGGCCTCCAGACCCCGTTCGCGCGAGGTCTATATTCTGGCCAGGGGCCTGAATGTGGTGTAAGGTCATTTTTGAATAGAACGCGTTCTCATTGAGGTATCCCCTTGAACGATCTCGTCAAGAATCTCATCCTGTGGGCGGTCATCGCGCTGGTGCTGATGTCCGTCTTCAGCAGCTTCAACCAGCCCGGCACCCCGCCCAAGGCCTATACCTATTCGCAGTTCATCTCGGACGTGAAGTCGGGCCAGATCCGCCAGGTCACGATCCAGCAGAACCGCATCGAGGGGGTCACGACCTCAGGGCAGAAGTTCGCCACCATCGCCCCGGACGACCCGGGCATGATCGGCGACCTGCTGGCGCATAACGTCGAGATCAACGCGGTGCAGCCCAAGCAGCGCTCGCTGCTGGTGGACATCCTCATCAGCTGGGCGCCCTTCATCCTCATCATCGCGCTGTGGATCTACATCATGCGCCAGATGCAGGGTGGCGGCGCGGGCCGCGGGGCCATGTCCTTCGGCAAGAGCCGCGCCCGCCTGATGGGCGAGGACCAGATCAAGGTCACCTTCGCCGACGTCGCCGGTTGCGACGAGGCCAAGGAGGACGTGAGCGAGCTGGTGGAATTCCTGCGCGATCCCGGCAAGTTCCAGAAGCTCGGCGGCAAGATCCCGCGCGGGATCCTCATGGTCGGCTCCCCCGGTACCGGCAAGACCCTGCTGGCCAAGGCCATTGCAGGCGAGGCCAAGGTGCCGTTCTTCAGCATCTCCGGTTCCGACTTCGTCGAGATGTTCGTCGGCGTGGGCGCCTCGCGCGTGCGCGACATGTTCGAGCAGGCCAAGAAGAATGCCCCCTGCATCATCTTCATCGACGAGATCGATGCCGTCGGTCGCCAGCGCGGGGCCGGTCTGGGCGGTGGCCACGACGAGCGCGAGCAGACCCTGAACCAGCTGCTGGTGGAGATGGACGGCTTCGAGGGCAGCGAGGGCATCATCGTCATCGCCGCGACCAACCGGCCGGACGTGCTCGACCCGGCGCTGCTGCGCCCCGGCCGTTTCGACCGCCAAGTGGTGGTACCGCTGCCGGACGTGCGTGGCCGCGAGCAGATCCTCAAGGTGCACATGCGCAAGGTGCCGCTGGGCGACGACGTGCGTCCCGACATCATCGCGCGCGGTACGCCGGGTTTCTCCGGCGCCGATCTCGCCAACCTGGTCAACGAGGCCGCCCTGTTCGCCGCCCGCGCCAACAAGCGCACGGTGGACATGGACGACTTCGAGCGGGCCAAGGACAAGATCATGATGGGCGCCGAGCGCAAGTCCATGGTGATGAGCGAGGACGAGAAGAAGCTCACCGCCTATCACGAGGCGGGGCATGCCATCGTCGGCCTGAACGTGCCGGAGCACGACCCGGTGTACAAGGTCACCATCATCCCGCGCGGTCGCGCCCTGGGGGTGACCATGTTCCTGCCGGAAGAGGACCGCTACAGCCACTCCAAGCAGCGCCTGGAGAGCCAGATCTCCAGCCTGTTCGGCGGACGTATCGCCGAGGAGCTGATCTTCGGTCCGGAGCGCGTCACCACCGGTGCCTCCAATGACATCGAGCGGGCCACCGACATCGCCCGCAACATGGTCACCCGCTGGGGGCTGTCCGACAAGCTGGGCCCGCTGGCCTACAGCGAGGACGAGGGTGAGGTCTTCCTCGGCCGTTCGGTGACGCAGCACAAGCACATGTCCGACGAGACGGCGCATGCCATCGACGAGGAGATCCGCTCCTTCATCGACCGGAACTTCAACCGGGCGAAGAAGATCCTCGAGGACAACATGGACAAGCTGCACACGATGGCCCAGGCCCTGATCAAGTACGAGACCATCGATCAGGAGCAGATCAAGGACATCATGCAGGGGCGCGAACCGCGCCCGCCGGCCGGCTGGGACGACAATGCCCCCACCTCGGGCACGGGCGTCACCAGCGAGGAGGCGCCGGAGCAGGGCAAGGGTGGCGAGATCGGCGGCCCCGCCAGCCTGCACTGATCCGGCCGGCGGCGGCTGACAACCAGGGATGCGCGTGAGTAGAATCCGCGCATCCCTTTTCTTTTTCCGGAACCATGCCTTCTTCCATGCCGGTGATGCAATTCGGTAGACACGCCCTGGACCTGGCCATCCCCCGGGTGATGGGCATCCTCAACGTGACCCCCGACTCCTTTTCCGACGGTGGCCGCTTCAATGCACCGTCGGCCGCCCTGTCGCGTGCCCGGGAGATGGTGGCCGAGGGTGCGGACTTCATCGACGTGGGCGGCGAGTCCACCCGGCCCGGGGCGGCCGAGGTCACGGAGGCCGAGGAGCTCGATCGGGTGCTGCCCGTGGTCGAGGCCATTGCCGGCGAACTCGACGTCGCGATTTCGGTGGATACCTCCCGCCCCGCGGTGATGCGTGCCGCGGTGGCGGCCGGTGCCGGCCTTATCAACGACGTGCGCGCGCTCACCCTCCCCGGGGCCCTGGAGGCCGCCGCCGCCCTGGGCGTGCCGGTCTGCCTCATGCACATGCAGGGACAGCCGCGCAGCATGCAGGACGACCCGCAGTACGATGACGTGGTCACCGAGGTGCGGGACTGGCTGCTGGCCCGGGCGCAGGCGGCCGGGGCGGCGGGCATCCTGCACGAACGCCTCCTGCTCGACCCGGGCTTCGGCTTCGGCAAGACCCTGGCGCATAACCTGCACCTGCTGCGCGGGCTCGATGCCCTGGCGGCCACCGGCTATCCGTTGCTGGCCGGTCTGTCGCGCAAGTCCATGATCGGCAAGGTGTTATGCGACGCGCCAGTGGACCGGCGGCTCTACGGCAGCGTGAGCGGGGCGGTGATCGCGGCCCTCAAGGGGGCGCGCATCCTGCGCGTGCACGATGTACGACCCACTGCCGAGGCCCTGCGCCTGGTGGCGGCAATGGAACAGGCATAGGAACAGATGACGAGACAGTATTTCGGTACCGATGGCATCCGCGGGCGGGTCGGCAGCGAGCCGATGACCCCGGATTTCGTGCTCAAGCTCGGCTGGGCGGCCGGCCGCGTGTTGGTCGACAACGGTCACCCCCTGGTGCTGATCGGCAAGGACACGCGCATCTCCGGTTACATGCTGGAATCCGCCCTGGAGGCGGGCCTCTCGGCCGCCGGCGTGGACATCCGCCTGCTCGGCCCCATGCCCACGCCGGCCGTGGCCTATCTCACCCGCACCCTGCGCGCCTCGGCGGGCATCGTGCTCTCGGCCTCCCACAATCCCTACTACGACAACGGCGTGAAATTCTTCGCCGGCGATGGCAGCAAGCTGGCGGACGAGGTGGAGCGGCGTATCGAGGCCGAGCTCGAACAGCCGCTGCGGACCGTCGATTCCTCGGCCCTCGGCAAGGCCGAGCGAGTGGTGGATGCGGCCGGCCGCTACATCGAGTTCTGCAAGGCCACGGTGCCCTGGGGGACGCGGCTGCATGAGCTGCGCGTGGTGGTGGACTGTGCCCATGGCGCCACCTACCACATTGCGCCCGACGTGCTGGAGGAACTCGGTGCCGAGGTGATCGCCATCGGCGTGGAGCCCAACGGTACCAATATCAACGCCGACTGCGGTGCGACCGCGCCCCAGCAGCTCTGTGCGGCCGTGCTCAAGCACCAGGCCGATGTCGGTATTGCGCTGGACGGCGACGGCGACCGCCTCATCATGGTGGATGCACGTGGCGAGGTGGTGGATGGCGATGAATTGCTGGCCATCATGGCCTCGGCCCGGCAGGCCCAGGGCGGCTTCACGGGTGGGGTGGTGGGTACCCAGATGAGCAACCTGGGCCTGGAAAAGGCCCTGGCCGGCATGGGGATTCCATTCGCCCGGGCGAAGGTGGGGGACCGACATGTCATGGAGCTCCTGCAGCAGCAGGGCTGGCGGCTCGGTGGCGAGTCCTCCGGGCATCTCATCTGCCTGGACAAGACCACCACCGGCGACGGCATCGTCTCCGCCCTGCAGGTCCTGGCCATCATGACCGAGACGGGCAAGCCGCTGCATGAACTGAAGGCGGTGATGCGCAAGTTTCCGCAATCCCTGGTCAACGTGCCCATCGAGCGGCGTATCGCGCTGGAGGAGGCGGCGGGCGTGCAGGCGGCGGTGGCCGCGGTGGAGGCCGAGCTGGGGAATGCGGGGCGCGTGCTGCTGCGTCCCTCGGGCACTGAGCCGCTGGTGCGGGTGATGGTCGAGGGCGAAAGCGAGCGACAGGTGTCGCGGCTGGCCGAAAGCATCGCCGCCGCCGTGCGCGAGGCCGCCGCCGCGGGCTGATTTCGGCCCCTCGAGACCGCCCGGCAGGCCCCATGAAAAAATTGATTTATTGGGCGGCTGCCGGTAACCTTGCCGGCTTTCTGAATCGAGTTTGGAGGACGGCATGCGTCGACCGCTGGTAGCCGGCAACTGGAAACTGAATGGTTCTCTCGCGAGCAGCACCTCGCTCGTCGAAGGCATCAAGGCCGGTCTGGCTGACGCGGGTAATGTCGACGTCGCTGTGTGTCCCCCCTACGTGTACCTGCCGCATGTGCGCGGGTTGCTGGAAGGCTCTGCCGTCGCGCTCGGGGCGCAGGACGTCGCCGACGTGGACGAGGGCGCCTTCACCGGTGAGGTGTCGGCCCCCATGCTCAAGGAGGTCGGCTGTGGCTATGCCATCGTCGGTCACTCCGAGCGCCGCAGCATCTATGGCGAGAGCGACGAGTTCACGGCGCGCAAGTTCGCCGCCGCACGCAAGCACGGGCTCACCCCGATCCTCTGCGTCGGTGAGCTGCTCGAGGAGCGCGAGCAGGGCGTGACTGAACAGGTCGTGGCCCGTCAGCTCGACGCGGTGATCGACCTCGAGGGCGTGCAGGCGCTGGCCGATGCCGTGATCGCCTACGAGCCGGTCTGGGCCATTGGCACCGGCATGACCGCGAGCCCGGAGCAGGCGCAGGAAGTGCATGCCTTCATCCGTGCGCGCATCGCCGAAAGCGATGCCGGCGTGGCGGACAAGGTGCAGATTCTTTACGGTGGCAGCGTCAAGCCGGATAACGCCGCGGAGCTCTTCTCCCAGGCGGACATCGACGGCGGCCTGATCGGCGGCGCGTCACTCAAGGCCGAGGATTTCCTCGCCATTTGCAAGGCTGCCGGCGGGGACGCATAAGTCATGTATGGTTTGTTGATCATTGTTCAGGTAGTGTTGTCGATCGCGCTGATCGTGCTCGTGCTGCTGCAGCACGGCAAGGGCGCGGACGCCGGTGCGGCGTTCGGCAGCGGTGCCTCGTCCACGGTGTTCGGTTCGCGCGGATCGTCCAATTTCTTCACGCGTGCCACCGGCATCCTGGCAACCCTGTTTTTTATCAACTGCCTGCTGCTGGCCTATCTGGTCAGTCATCAGCAAACGGTCTCCGACAGTATCGTCGATCAGTACGAGGCCCAGCAGGCGGTCGAGCAGCCTTCGGATGTCCCCGCGGCACCTTCGCGGCCTTCCGACATCCCGGAGTAAGGCTGGTCAGCTACGCCGAAGTGGTGGAATTGGTAGACACGCTATCTTGAGGGGGTAGTGGGGAAACCCGTGCCGGTTCGAGTCCGGCCTTCGGCACCATCTTCCAGGTGGTTGCGGGTCAGGTGTTTTGATGCGCAACTGCCTGTAAAAAAAGGAATAGTTCGAGTTTTCTTGACACCTTTTTCAGGGGCGTCATAGACTGCGCGGGCTTTTTCCGCAGTGACGCAAAAACGATAATGACGCTTCGCAGCAGCGCAAGCGCACAATCCTGGTTCCTGAGCGATCAGGGATTGGGGGGAGTGTAGAACATGCTGGAAGGTTACCTGCCGATTCTCATCTTTATCGGCGTAGGTCTGGTCATGGGTGTCGTCTCGCTGACTCTCGGCGCACTGGCCGGTCCGCGACGTCCCGATTCGGCGAAAGACTCGCCATACGAGTGTGGCTTCGAGGCATTCGAGGATTCTCGAATGAAATTCGATGTCCGCTACTATCTCGTCGCGATTCTCTTCATCATCTTCGATCTCGAAATCGCGTTCCTCTTTCCCTGGGCGGTGGTGCTCGACACCATCGGACTGTTCGGCATCCTGGCCATGTCCCTGTTCCTGGGTATTCTGATCATCGGTTTCATCTACGAGTGGAAGAAGGGGGCCCTGGAATGGGAATAGAAGGCGTTCTTGAGAAGGGCTTCGTTACCACCAGCGCCGACAAGCTCATCAACTGGGCGCGTACCGGCTCCCTCTGGCCCATGACCTTTGGTCTGGCCTGCTGTGCGGTGGAAATGATGCAGGCTGGTGCCTCGCGTTACGACCTCGACCGTTTCGGGGTCATCTTCCGCCCGAGTCCGCGCCAGTCCGACGTGATGATCGTCGCCGGCACACTGGTCAACAAGATGGCCCCGGCCCTGCGCAAGGTCTATGACCAGATGGCCGAGCCCCGCTGGGTGATCTCCATGGGTTCCTGCGCCAACGGCGGCGGCTACTATCACTACTCCTATGCCGTGGTGCGTGGATGCGATCGCATCGTACCCGTGGATGTCTATGTTCCGGGCTGTCCGCCCACCGCCGAGGCGTTGCTGTACGGCATTCTGCAGCTGCAGAACAAGATCCGCCGTACCAATACCATCGCCCGCTAATTCCAACACGTCCTGGTTAAGATTCCATGACCGAGTACGCAAAGACACTCGCTGATCGCCTGCAGCAGCACTTCAAGGCCGATCTCAAGGACTGCCGCGTCGCCCACGGCGAAGTCACCGTGGAGGTGGCGCCGTCCCGGCTGATCGAGGTATGCCAGGCCCTGCGCGACGAACCGGCCTTCGCCTTCGAACAGCTCATCGATCTGTGTGGTGTGGATTACCTGCACTACGGCGTCAGCGAATGGGGTACCGATGAGGCCAGCGCCACCGGCTTCAGCCGTGGCGTGGAGAAGGCCACCAGCGGACGCTTCACCTTCGATGATGCCCCGCAGGTCGGTCGCCACGATGGACCGCGTTTCGCCGTTGTCATCCATCTCCAGTCCGTCAGCCTGAATCATCGCCTGCGAGTGAAGGTGTTCTGCGACGACGACGAGTTCCCGGTGGTCGATTCTGTCTGCGGCATCTGGAGTTCGGCCAACTGGTTCGAGCGCGAGGCCTTCGACCTGTTCGGCATCATGTTCAATGGTCATCCGGATCTGCGCCGCATCCTCACGGACTATGGTTTCGTCGGTCATCCGTTCCGCAAGGACTTCCCCCTGATCGGCCACGTCGAGATGCGCTACGACCCCGAGCAGGCGCGTGTCATCTACCAGCCCGTGAGCATCGAGCCGCGCGTGCTGGTGCCGAAAGTGATTCGTCACGATCACCGCTATATCGAGCCGGTGGTCGAGGAGGGCAAAGACTGATGCCTGAGATTCGCAACTACACGCTGAACTTCGGTCCGCAGCACCCGTCCGCACACGGCGTACTGCGCCTGGTGCTGGAGATGGATGGCGAGGTCGTGCAGCGCGCCGATCCGCATATCGGCCTGCTGCACCGCGGCACCGAGAAACTGGCCGAGAGCAAGCCGTTCAACCAGTCCATCGGCTACATGGACCGTCTCGATTACGTATCCATGATGAGCAACGAGCACGGTTACGTGCTGGCCATCGAGAAGCTGCTGGATATCGAGGTACCGCTGCGGGCCCAGTACATCCGCGTGATGTTCGACGAGATCACCCGCATTCTCAACCACCTGCTGTGGCTGGGTGCGCATGCGCTGGATATCGGCGCGATGACGGTGTTCCTCTACGCCTTCCGCGAGCGCGAGGACCTGATGGACTGCTATGAGGCGGTCTCGGGCGCGCGTCTGCACGCGACCTATTACCGCCCGGGTGGCGTCTACCGCGACCTGCCGGGCAGCATGCCGAAGTACGAGGCCTCCCGCTGGCACTCGGAAAAGGAAGTGAAGAAGCTGAACGAGGCCCGCGAGGGTTCGCTGCTCGACTTCCTGGAAGACTTCACGGAGCGCTTCCCGAAGTATGTCGACGAGTACGAAACACTGCTCACCGACAACCGCATCTGGAAGCAGCGTACCGTCGGCATCGGCGTGGTCAGCCCCGAGCGTGCCCTGCAGATGGGGCTCACCGGACCGATGCTGCGTGGCTCGGGCGTGGAGTGGGACCTGCGCAAGAAGCAGCCCTACGAGGTGTACGACCAGCTCGACTTCGATATCCCGGTGGGTCTGAACGGCGACTGCTACGACCGCTATCTGGTCCGCATCGAGGAGTTCCGCCAGTCCAACCGTATCATCAAGCAGTGTATCGACTGGCTGCGCAAGAATCCGGGGCCGGTGATCCACGAGGATCACAAGTTCACGCCGCCGCCGCGTGAGGAAATGAAGGCGGACATGGAGTCGCTGATCCACCACTTCAAGCTCTTCACCGAGGGCTACTGTCTGCCGGCAGGCGAGGCCTACGCCGCGGTCGAGCATCCCAAGGGCGAGTTCGGCTGCTACATCGTCTCCGACGGCGCCAATAAACCGTATCGACTGAAGGTGCGCGCGCCCGGCTTTGCCCACCTGTCGGCGCTGGATGAAATGGCGCGTGGCCACATGCTGGCCGACGTCGTCGCCATCATCGGTACCCAAGACATCGTGTTCGGGGAGATTGACCGCTAATGTCCGAACTGAAGCGCAAGAGTGACCTGTTGAGCGATCACGAGAAGCAGGAGATCGATCACTGGCTCGCCAAGTATCCCGAAGACCAGCGCCAGTCCGCCGTGCTCGCGGCGCTGCGTGAGCTGATGCACACCGACGGCTACCTCAAGACCGAGAAGATGGATGCCGTGGCCGACTACATCGGCATGCCGGAGATCGCCGTCTACGAAGTCGGCAGCTTCTACTCCATGTACGAGCTCAAGCCGGTCGGTCGTCACAATATTTCCGTGTGCACCAATGTTTCCTGCATGCTCTGCGGTTCGGACAAGATCGTCGAACACATCGAGAGCAAGCTCGGCATCAAGACCGGTGAGTCCACGCCAGACGGCAAGTTCTACCTGAAGAAGGAAGAGGAATGCCTGGCGGCCTGCTGCGGTGCACCGATGATGCAGGTGGACCACGTGTACTACGAGAATCTCACGCCGGAAAAGGTGGACGAGATTCTGGATAACCTGGAGTAAGCGACATGGTCAACCAAGTCTGCTTCACCACGTTGCAGTTCGAGAGCGAGCCCTACAGCCTGGAGAACTATCTCAAGGTTGGCGGCTACCAGGCCTGGAAGAAGATCCTCAACGAGAAGGTGTCCCAGGAGGACGTCATCGAAGAGGTGAAGAAATCCAACCTGCGCGGCCGTGGTGGCGCAGGCTTCCCGACGGGGCTCAAGTGGAGCTTCATGCCGCGCAACGCACCCGGCCAGAAGTACATCGTCTGCAACTCGGACGAATCCGAGCCGGGTACCTGCAAGGACCGCGACATCCTGCGTTTCAACCCGCATGCGCTGGTCGAAGGCATGGCCATCGCCGGTTACGCGATCGGTGCGACCGTCGGTTACAACTACATGCGCGGCGAGTTCATGGACGAGCCCTTCATCCGCTTCGAACAGGCGCTGAAGGAGGCCTACGAGGCCGGTCTGCTGGGCAAGAACATCCTGGGCTCGGGCGTCGATTTCGATCTCTACGGTTCGCTGGGCGCCGGCGCCTACATCTGTGGCGAGGAGACCGCGCTGCTGGAGTCGCTGGAAGGCAAGAAGGGTCAGCCGCGCTTCAAGCCGCCGTTCCCGGCCAACTTCGGCCTCTACGGTCGCCCGACCACCATCAACAATACCGAGTCGCTGGCCTCCATCCCGGCCATCATCCGCAACGGCGGCGAGTGGTTCGCGGCCATGGGCGTGGAAGGTTCGGGTGGCGAGAAGCTGTTCTCCATGTCCGGCCACCTGGAACGCCCGGGCAACTTCGAGGTGCCGCTGGGCATCCCGTTCCGCGAGCTGCTGGAGATGGCGGGCGGCGTGCGCGGCGGGCGCAAGCTCAAGGCCGTGATCCCGGGCGGTTCCTCCGTGCCGGTGGTGCCGGGCGACGTGATGCTCGAGACCAACATGGATTACGACTCCATCATGAAGGCCGGCTCCATGCTGGGTTCCGGCGCGGTGATGGTGATGGACGAGACCACCGACATGGTCAAGGTCCTGCAGCGCATCTCGCGCTTCTATTTCTCGGAGTCCTGCGGGCAGTGCACGCCCTGCCGCGAGGGCACGGGCTGGCTGTACCGGATGCTCACCCGCATCGTCGAGGGCAAGGGGCGTCCGGAAGACCTCGAAAAGCTGGATGACGTGGCGAGCAAGATCGAGGGGCACACCATCTGTGCCCTGGGCGATGCGGCCGCCATGCCGGTGCGCAGTTTCGTGAAGCACTACCGTCACGAATTCGAGTACTACATCGAGCACGGTCGCAGCCTGGTTGCTGCCTGAGGTCGTACGACACGAGTCGGCCGCGGCCGGCAAAACGAGATAACGCGGATCGAGTGCAGATCAAGATGAGCGAAGATCAGGTCAATATCGAGATCAACGGCATTCCGCTCAAGGCGAAGCCGGGCGTCATGCTGATTGATGTGGCGGACGCCAACGGAATCCAGATCCCGCGCTTCTGCTACCACAAGAAGCTGTCCGTCGCGGCCAACTGCCGCATGTGTCTGGTCGAGGTGGAGCGGGCGCCCAAGCCCATGCCCGCCTGCGCCACGCCGGTGGCGGAGGGGATGAAGGTCTATACCCAGTCGCCGCGCGCGATCAGTGCGCAGCAGGGCACCATGGAATTCCTGCTGATCAACCAGCCGCTGGACTGCCCGATCTGCGACCAGGGCGGCGAGTGCGAGCTGCAGGACATCGCCATGGGTTACGGCGAGGATGTCTCGCGTTATACAGAACAAAAGCGCGTGGTGAAGGACAAGAACATCGGTCCGCTGATCGCCACCGACATGACCCGTTGCATCCATTGCACCCGCTGTGTGCGTTTCGGTGAGGAGATCGCCGGCCTGCGTGAGCTGGGTGCCACCGGTCGCGGCGAGCACATGGAGATCGGCACCTACGTCGAGAAGAGCGTGAGCTCCGAGCTGTCGGGCAACGTCATCGACCTGTGCCCGGTGGGTGCGCTCACCGCCAAGCCCTCGCGCTATCGCGCCCGCGCCTGGGAACTGCTGCAGCACGCCAGCGTCGCGCCGCACGATGCCATCGGCTCCAACCTCTACCTGCATACCTTCCAGGGCAAGGTGGTGCGCGCGGTACCGCGCGACAACGAGGCCATCAACGAGTGCTGGATCTCCGACCGGGACCGCTTCAGCTATGAGGGCATCAACTCGGGCGAGCGCCTGCAGCGACCGATGCTGAAGCAGGGCGGCAAGTGGCAGGAGGTCGACTGGGAGGTCGCGCTCGAGGCGGTGGTCAAGGGGCTGAAGGACATTGAGTCTGAGGACATCGGTGCACTGCTTTCGCCCAATGCCACCCTCGAGGAACTGTATCTCGCCCAGAAATGGCTGCGCGGCCTGGGCGTGGCGAATATCGATCATCGCCTGCGTCAGATCGACTTCAGCGACCAGGCGGCGGCACCGCTGTTCCCGTGGCTGGGGATGGCGCTGGAGGACCTCGACCACCTCGACGCCGCGCTGCTCGTGGGCTCCAACATCCGCAAGGATCAGCCCATTGCCGGCCACCGTCTGCGCAAGGCCGCGATGAACGGTGCGGCCGTGATGGCGGTGAATCCGCGCGATTTCGGATTCAACTTCCGCATGGCGGAGCAGTGCATCGACAGCCCCTCCGCCATGGTCGACCGGCTGGCCGGCATCGCCCGTGCGGTGCTCGAGGCGGCCGGTGCGACGGCCCCGGCCGCGGTCGCCGATCTTGTCGGCAAGGGCAGTGCGGGTGCTGCCGAGAAGGCCATCGCCGGGCGCCTGAAGGACGCGGAGAAGGGCGTGGTGCTGCTCGGCACGATCGCCCTGCAGCATCCGGCCGCTGCCGCACTGCGTGCCCTGGCCGCCGTGATCGCCGAACATACCGGTCTCACCCTGGGCTTCCTGCCCGATGCCGCCAATGCCGCCGGCGGCTGGCTGGCCGGCGCCCTGCCACATCGTGGTGTGGCAGGTGCCGCCCTGGAACAGCCGGGGCTGGATGCACGGGCCATGCTGGCACAGCCGCGCAAGGCCTATGTCCTCCTGGGCGTGGAGCCGGAGCTGGATTGTGCCAATCCGGCCATGGCCATGGCCGCGATGCAGGCCGCCGGTTTTGTCGTGGGGCTGACGCCTTTCGTCACCGAGCGCATGAAACAGTACGCCGACGTGCTGCTGCCCATCGCCACCTTTGCCGAGACCGCCGGTACCTTCGTCAATGCCGAGGGCCGCTGGCAGAGCTTCAACGGCGTGACCAACCCGCCGGGCGAGGCGCGTCCCGGCTGGAAGGTGCTGCGCGTGCTGGCCAATCTGTCCGGCGTGAACGGCTTCGACTACATGGCCGCCGAGGAGGCCCGCGAAGAGCTCAAGGCCGCCTTTGCCGGTGTCGAGTTCGACAACAGGCTGGCCCTGGACACGCCGGTGAAGACGCCGGTTGCCGTGAGCGGCCTGCAGCGTATCGGCGCTGTGCCCATCTACGCCGTGGACGGCCTGGTGCGTCGTGCCGCCTCGCTGCAGGCGACGGCCGACGGGCAGGATCGGGCGGCGCGCCTGAACGGCGCGGAGGCCCGCGAGCACGGCCTGCTCGACGCCGAGCGCGTGCGTGTGCGTCAGGGCGATGCCAGCGCGGCACTGGATCTCGTCATCGACGACGGCATCCCCGCGGGTTGCGTCTGGGTGCCGGCCGGTGTGGCGGAGACGATCGAACTGGCTGACGCCTTCGGCGCGGTCGAAATCGAAAAGCTGTGAGACTGAGTGATGATTGAGACCGCTCTCGAAATGTGGAATGGCCTGCCGGTGTGGATGCAGATCATGACCAAGATCACCATGATCCTGGTCCCGATCCTGATCGCCGTGGCCTACCTGACCTTTGCCGAGCGCAAGATCATCGGCTTCATGCAGGTGCGCATCGGGCCCAACCGCGTCGGTCCGCGTGGCTGGCTGCAGCCCATCGCCGATGCGCTCAAGCTGCTGGTCAAGGAGATCATCGTCCCGACCAATGCCAACCGTTACCTGTTCTTCATTGCGCCGATCCTGACCCTGGCACCGGCGCTGGCGGCCTGGGCCGTGATCCCCTTCGATGACGGCATGGTGCTGGCCGATATCAACGCCGGCCTGCTGTACATCCTGGCGCTGACCTCGGTGGGCGTGTACGGCGTCATCATTGCCGGCTGGGCCTCCAACTCGAAGTACGCGTTGCTGGGGGCGCTGCGCTCCGCCGCACAGATCGTCGCCTACGAGATCGCCATGGGCTTCGCCCTGGTGGGCGTGCTGATGGCCTCGGGCAGCCTCAACCTGGGCGACATCGTCGATGCACAGCAGGGCAGCTGGACCTCGGGCTGGTTCCTGTGGCCCCTGATCGGCCTGTTCCTGGTCTACTTCATCTCAGGTGTGGCCGAGACCAACCGCGCACCCTTCGACGTGGCCGAGGGCGAGTCCGAGATCGTGGCCGGTTTCCACGTCGAATATTCCGGCATGGCCTTCGCCCTGTTCTTCCTGGGCGAATACGCGAACATGATCCTGATCTCGGCGCTGACCGCGATCCTGTTCATGGGTGGCTGGCTGTCGCCGTTCACCCCGGCCTGGGGCGAGGTCGCCTATATCGGCTGGCTGCTCGGGGATGGCATCCACTGGTTCATCCTCAAGACCGCTTTCTTCCTGTTCTGCTTCCTGTGGTTCCGTGCCACGTTCCCGCGTTATCGCTATGACCAGATCATGCGCCTGGGCTGGAAGGTGCTGATCCCGGTCACCATCGTCTGGCTGTTCGGCGAGATGCTGGCGATCGCGTTGGGCTGGGAACCGTGGCTGGCGTAAGGAGTTGATGACATGAAGGCCGTACGCAATTTCTTCAAGAGCTTCCTGCTGCTCGAACTGCTCAAGGGCATGGGAGTGACCGGGCGTCACCTGTTCGCCACCAAGATCACGGTGCAGTATCCGGAGGAAAAGACTCCGCAGTCGCCGCGTTTCCGCGGTCTGCACGCCCTGCGTCGCTACGCCAACGGCGAGGAACGCTGCATTGCCTGCAAGCTGTGTGAAGCGGTATGTCCGGCGCTGGCGATCTCCATCGAGTCGGAAGAGCGTCCGGATGGCACGCGCCGCACCACGCGTTACGACATCGACCTGTTCAAGTGCATCTTCTGCGGTTTCTGCGAAGAGGCCTGTCCGGTGGATTCCATCGTCGAGACACGCGTCTTCGAATACCACTTCGAGAACCGCGGCGAGCAGATCATGACCAAGGAAAAGCTCCTGGCCGTGGGCGACAAGTACGAAGCGCAGATTGCTGCTGATCGCGCGGCGGACGCGCCCTACCGTTAATTACAAGGTTCGAGACCCGACATGACCTTCGAACAGATCGTTTTCTATTTCTTCGCCGCGATCATGGTGTTTTCCAGCTTGCGGATGATCACCGTGCGCAACCCGGTGCATGCGGCGCTGTTCCTGGTGCTGACCTTTTTCACCGCTGCCGCCCTGTGGCTGCTGATGGAGGCCGAGTTCCTCGGTATCGTGCTGGTGCTGGTCTACGTGGGGGCGGTGATGGTGCTGTTCCTCTTCGTGGTGATGATGCTCGACATCAACATCGCTCGCATGCGTGAGGGCTTCATCCAGTTCCTGCCGGTGGGTGTCGTGGTGGCAGTCCTGATGGTGGTCGAGATCATCCTGGTGGTGAGCGCCAAGCCCTTCCAGGTGCCGGCACCCGAGCGTGCCCCGGCCGATTATGCGAACACCGAGGAACTGGGCATGGTGCTCTACACCGAGTACGTGTACCCGTTCGAACTGGCCGCGGTGATCCTGCTGGTGGCGATCGTCGCCGCCATCGCGCTGACCATGCGCCGCCGGCCGGAGACCAAGTATCAGGATCCGGGCCGCCAGGTGAAGGTCAATCGCAATGACCGCGTGCGCCTGGTGAAGATGAAGGCCGAGAAGAAATAACGAATTCGAACACTATTGCTCGAACGCGCGATAAAGCGCGCAAGAGGCAGGGGATAACATGATTCCATTGTCGCATTATCTGATCCTGGGGGGCGTACTGTTCTCCCTGAGCGTCGCCGGCATCTTCCTCAACCGGAAGAATGTCATCGTGCTGCTCATGTCCATCGAGCTGATGCTGCTCGCGGTCAATTTCAATTTCATCGCGTTCTCGCATTTCAACGGTGATCTGGCCGGTCAGGTGTTCGTGTTCTTCATCCTGACCGTGGCTGCAGCCGAGGCCGCCATCGGTCTGGCCATCCTGGTGGTGCTGTTCCGCAACCGCCAGACCATCAACGTGCGCGATCTCGACGAGCTGAAAGGGTAGGGGCCATGGAGAACATCTATCTCGCCATTCCGCTTGCCTCGCTGATCGGTGCTGCCATCGCCGGGCTGTTCGGCCGCCAGATCGGCCGTGCCGGTGCGCACACGGTGACCATCCTGGGCGTGGCCGTATCCTTCATCCTGTCGGTGATCGTGTTCAAGCACCACGTCTTCGACGGTGCCGAGATCTTCAACGGCAGCGTGTACACCTGGATGGTGGTCGAGGGTATCCGCTTCGAGATCGGCTTCCTCATCGACAATCTCAGCGCGATGATGATGCTGGTGGTGACCTTCGTCTCCCTGATGGTGCACATCTACACCATCGGCTACATGCAGGACGACCCCGGTTACCAGCGCTTCTTCAGCTACATCTCGCTGTTCACCTTCTCCATGCTCATGCTGGTCATGTCCAACAACTTCCTGCAGCTGTTCTTCGGCTGGGAAGCGGTGGGCCTGGTCTCCTACCTGCTGATCGGTTTCTGGTACAAGAAGCCCACGGCCATTTACGCCAACATGAAGGCCTTCCTGGTCAACCGCGTGGGTGACTTCGGCTTCCTGCTGGGTATTGCCGCCGTGCTCATGTACATGGGCAGCCTTGACTACTACGAGGTGTTCGAGAAGGCGCCGGGGCTGGTGGACGAGACCATCAGCATCCTCCCGGGCAGCGAATGGGCGCTGATGAGCGTGATCGGCATCCTGCTGTTCATCGGTGCCATGGGCAAGTCGGCCCAGGTTCCGCTGCACGTGTGGCTGCCGGACTCCATGGAAGGCCCGACCCCGATCTCCGCGCTGATCCACGCCGCGACCATGGTCACCGCCGGTATCTTCATGGTGGCGCGCATGTCGCCGCTGTACGAGCTGTCCGAGACCGCCCTGTCCGTGATCCTGGTCATCGGCGCCATCACCGCCTTCTTCATGGGGCTGATCGGCGTGGTGCAGCACGACATCAAGCGCGTGGTGGCCTACTCGACCCTGTCCCAGCTCGGCTACATGACCGTGGCCCTGGGTGCGTCGGCCTATGCCGCCGGGGTGTTCCACCTCATGACGCATGCCTTCTTCAAGGCCCTGCTGTTCCTGGCCGCCGGTTCCGTGATCATCGGCATGCACCACGAACAGGACATGCGCAAGATGGGCGGTCTGCGCAAGTACATGCCGATCACCTATATCACGGCCCTGATCGGCTCACTGGCCCTGATCGGCTTCCCCGGCTTCTCCGGCTTCTTCTCCAAGGACTCGATCATCGCGGCCGTGCACATGGCCAATATTCCGGGCGCGCAGTTTGCCTACTGGCTGGTGCTGCTGGGCGTTTTCGTCACCGCCTTCTACAGCTTCCGCATGTTCTTCCTGGTGTTCCACACGGACGAACGCTTCCGCCAGCATGCGCATCACGACGACCATGGCCACGGCCATCATGGCGGTGAACCGCATGAGTCGCCCTGGGTGGTCACCCTGCCGCTGATCGCGCTGGCCATTCCTTCCGTGCTGGCAGGTTATGTCATCGACCCGATGGTGATGGGTGACTTCTTCGCCGGCGTGATCCACGTCGCCCCCGAGCATGCTGCGATTGCGCAGCTGCAGGATAGCTACCACGGCATCTGGGGCTTCATCCTGCACGGCTTCGCGACCCCCGTGGTCTATCTGGCCCTGGGCGGACTGTTTGCCGCATGGTTCATCTATATCAAGCGCCCGGGGATCGCCGAGTGGGGCTACAACAAGTTCCGCTGGCTGCATCGCCTGCTGGACAACAAGTACTACGCCGACGACATCAACGACTTCGTGTTCGCACGCGGTGCGCGTCGGCTCGGGGACTTCCTGTGGCGCTTCGGTGATGCCCTGCTGATCGACGGCATCCTCGTCAATGGCACGGCCAGGGTTGTGGGCTGGGTCTCAGGCGTGGCGCGCCACTCCCAGACCGGTTACCTGTACCACTATGCCTTTGCCATGATCATCGGTCTGCTGGTGCTGCTCAGCTGGTTCGTGATCGGACGGTAGTTCACGCAGGACGTACACGCGATAACGCACAACGATAATGCCGGGCGCGAGCGCCCGTCACAGAAGGTTTAAGGAACTCAATCGATGTTTGCAGATTGGCCGTTACTCAGTCTGGTGATCTGGCTCCCCATCATCGGGGGCTTTATCGTGCTGGCCGCCGGAGACAAGGCGCCGGATGGCGCGCGTCGCCTGGCGCTGGGCTTTTCCGTCGCCACCTTCCTGATCAGCCTGCCGCTGTGGACGGAGTTCGACCGCAGCACGCACGCGATGCAGTTCGAGGAAGGTCCCTACGTCTGGATCGAAGCCTTCAAGATCATGTATCACCTGGGCGTGGACGGTATCTCCATGCCCCTGATCATCCTGACCACCTTCACCACCGTGCTGGTGGTGATCGCGGGCTGGGAGGTGATCCAGAAGCGCGTCGCGCAGTACATGGCCGCCTTCCTGATCCTGGAAGGGATGATGGTGGGCGTTTTCGCAGCCCTGGATTCGATCCTGTTCTACATCTTCTTCGAGGCGATGCTGATCCCGATGTTCCTGGTGATCGGTGTCTGGGGTGGCCCGCGCCGCGTCTACGCGACCATCAAGTTCTTCCTCTACACCTTCCTCGGCTCCGTGTTCATGCTGGTCGCGCTGATCTACATGTACACCCAGTCGGGCAATTTCAGCATCCTGGAATTCCACGGCCTGCAGCTGGGCCTGACCGAACAGATCCTGATCTTCCTTGCCTTCCTCATCGCCTTCGCGGTGAAGGTGCCGATGTGGCCGGTGCACACCTGGCTGCCGGACGCCCACGTCGAAGCGCCTACTGGCGGCTCGGTGATCCTGGCGGCGATCATGCTGAAGATCGGCGGTTACGGCTTCCTGCGCTTCAGCCTGCCGATGACGCCGGACGCCTCGGCGGCACTGGACTGGCTGGTGATCCTCATGTCGCTGGTGGCGGTGGTCTACATCGGCTTCGTTGCCCTGGTGCAGAAGGACATGAAGAAGCTGGTGGCCTATTCCTCCATCGCGCACATGGGTTTCGTCACGCTCGGTTTCTTCCTGATGTTCGCCATCTTCGAGAATACCGGCAGCTACGATGGCGCCGTGCTCGGTATCGAAGGCGGCATGGTGCAGATGGTCTCGCACGGCTTCATCTCCGGTGCCATGTTCCTCTGTATCGGTGTGCTGTATGACCGCATGCACAGCCGCGAGATCGCCGATTACGGCGGCGTGGCCAACACCATGCCGATCTTCGCCGCCTTCTTCGTCCTGTTCGCCATGGCCAACACCGGCCTGCCGGGCACCTCGGGCTTCGTCGGCGAGTTCATGGTCATCCTGGCCGCCTTCAAGGCCAATTTCTGGATCGCCTTCCTGGCGGCGACCACGCTGATCGTCGGCGCGGCCTACACGCTGTGGCTGGTCAAGCGCGTGATCTACGGCGAGATCGGCAACGACAACGTCGCCAAGCTCAAGGACGTGAACGGACGCGAGTTCCTGTTCCTGTTCCTGCTCGCCGTGGCGGTCCTGCTGCTCGGCGTGTGGCCGGCACCCCTGACGGATGTGATGCACGTGACGGTGGAAAACCTCGTGCAGCATGTTTCCCAATCCAAGCTGTAAGCGGAGAGGTCGATGAACTTCGCAATGCCCGATTTTATGCTGGTCCTGCCCGAGATGTTCGTGCTCGGCATGGCCTGTGCGATCCTCGTCATTGATCTGTTCCTCAAGCAGGAGCAGCGCAATTTCACCTATCTGCTCTCGCAGGCGACCCTGGTCGGTGCCCTGGTGCTCACGCTGCTGCTGGAAGACGGCACGGTGCGTACCACCTTCAGCGGCACCTTCGTGCTGGACACCATGGCCACGGTGCTCAAGGCCTTCATCTATGGTGTGACCTTCATGGTCTTCGCCTATTCGCGCCCCTATCTGGCCGAACGCGACATGTACAAGGGCGAGTACTACGTGCTCGGCCTGTTCGCCGTGCTGGGCATGATGGTGATGGTCTCGGCGCACAGCTTCCTCGTGATCTATCTCGGTCTGGAGCTGCTGTCGCTGTCCCTGTATGCCCTGGTGGCCTTCAACCGCGACGACCGTCTCGCTGCCGAGGCCGCGATGAAGTACTTCGTGCTCGGCGCCATCGCCTCGGGCATGCTGCTCTACGGCATGTCCATGCTCTATGGCGTCACGCTGTCGCTGGATATCCTCGAGGTGGCGAGCTTCATCCTGCGCAGTGATGCCGGAATGAGCATGCCGCTGGTCTTCGGCCTGGTCTTCGTCGTCATCGGCCTGGCCTTCAAGCTGGGTGCGGTGCCGTTCCACATGTGGGTGCCGGACGTCTATCACGGCGCCCCCACCTCGGTGACCCTACTGCTGGGTACCGCACCCAAGATCGCGGCCTTCGCCATGATCATGCGTCTGCTGGTCGAGGGCCTGGGCGGCCTGCATGCGGACTGGGGCGACATGTTCACGGTGCTGGCGGTGCTGTCGCTGGCGGTGGGCAACGTGGTGGCCATCGCGCAGACCAACATCAAGCGCATGCTGGCCTATTCCACCATTTCGCATGTCGGCTTCCTGATGCTCGGTCTGCTGGCCGGCACCCCCGAGGGTTATTCCTCGGCCATGTTCTACACCATCGTCTACGCCATCACGGCCGCCGGCGGCTTTGGCATGATCATGCTGCTCAGCCGCAAGGGCTTCGAGGCCGAGAACATCGACGACTTCAAGGGCCTGAACGAGCGCAGCCCCTGGCTGGCCTTCATGATGCTGCTCATCATGTTCTCCATGGCGGGCGTGCCGCCGACCGTCGGTTTCTACGCCAAGGTCGCCGTGCTGCAGGCCGTGGTGCAGGTCGACATGGTGTGGCTGGCGGCCTACGCCGTGATCTTCTCCATCATCGGCGCCTTCTACTACCTGCGTGTGGTGAAGGTGATGTACTTCGACCCGGCGGAAGACGAGGCCGAACTCAGGCCCGGCCTGGGCGTGCAGCTCATCATGGGCGCCAACGGTCTGTCCATGCTGGTACTGGGTATCCTGCCGGGCCTGCTGATGTCGGTCTGTGTGGCGGCCATCGCCCCCTGAGTACGCTATGAACTGGCTGGCCGACAACATCGTCTGGATCTACCTGCTGGTCGCCTTCGTGGCGGCCAACCTGCCGTGGCTGAGCGACCGGCTGTTCTTCGTTGTGCCGATGGAGAAGGGCAAGTCGGCCTGGTGGCGGCTGCTGGAATGGCTGGTGCTTTATCTGGCGGTCGGCGCGATGGGTTTCGGCCTGGAATGGAAGCTGTCCGGCGGCACCCACAGCCAGGACTGGGAGTTCTACGCGGTGACGCTCGCGCTGTTTCTGGTGTTCGCACTGCCGGGGTTCATCTGGCGTTACGACCTCAGTCACTACTTCAAACGCCGCGCTGCGCGTTAATCGCCGCGCAGGGGTTGCGCCGCCCGTTCGGCTTCGTTAGTATACGCAGCCTCAGTTGCGGGGTGGAGCAGTCTGGCAGCTCGTCGGGCTCATAACCCGAAGGTCGCAGGTTCAAATCCTGCCCCCGCTACCACATTCGAAAACCCGGCCTTCGGCCGGGTTTTTTTGTGCCCGCGATTTGCGGGCCCAGGGGGAGTCATGCAGGAATCATCCTCAACGGAGACGATCGGTGTCGTGTCCGGTGCCAGCGACTTGCTGGCCCGGCTCACCCCCCTGGCCGACCCTCTTGGCCTGCGGCTGCAGTGTCTGGAGGAAGGCGATGCCGGGACGCCGCTCCTGCTGGTGCTGGTGGCGATGCCCCCCGGGGACGATCCGCTCGGGCCGGCACTGGACTGGCGCGAGCGGGCAGGGGTGCCGGTGGTGGTCCTGCTGCCGGAGGCCGCCACCGACCTGCAGGCGCGTGTGGAACAGGCCGGGATTGCCTGGCTTGGCTCGCCGCCCGATGCGGCAGGCCTGCGCCTGGCGGTGCAGATGGCGCGTATGCAGGCGGTACAGCTGGATGCGCGCCAGGCCGAGCTCGCCCTGGCCCGGGACCGCCTGATGCAGTCGGACCGTCTGGCCTCCATCGGCCAGCTCGCAGCCGGGGTGGCGCACGAGATCAACAATCCCGTCGGGTACATCAATTCCAACCTGGGTACGCTCGCCGAGTATGTCGACGACCTGTTCCGGTTGCTCGATGCCTACCAGGCCCTGGAGACGCCCGATGGCGACGCGGATGTCCTCCGCCAGTCGATTCGCGAGCTGCGCGAATCCATCCGGCTCGATTTCCTGCGCGAGGACCTGGGATCGCTGGTGGCGGAATCCCGTGAAGGGGTCTCGCGGGTGCGGCAGATCATCGAGGACCTCAAGGACTTCTCGCGCGCCGGCGAGGGCGAACGCGAGGCACTGGATCTGAATCGTGCCATGGAGCGTACCCTCAACATCGTGCACAACGAGCTCAAGTACAAGGCCGAGGTGGTGCTCGAACTTGGTGAACTGCCGCCGGTGGAATGTCAGGCCTCGCAGATCGGCCAGGTGATGATGAACCTGCTGGTCAATGCGGCCCAGGCTATCGAGGGGCAGGGGCGCATCGTGATCCGCACCGGTACCCAGGGGGCGGAGCAGGTCTGGTTCGAGGTGGAGGACACGGGGCAGGGCATCGAGCCGGAGGTGCTGCGCCATATCTTCGATCCCTTTTACACCACCAAGCCGGTCGGCGAGGGCACGGGGCTGGGTCTGTCCATCTCCTATGGCATCGTCCAGCGCCATGGCGGCGGGATCGAGGTGGACAGTCACCCCGGACAGGGCACGCGCTTCCGGGTCGTGCTGCCGGTGGCCGGTGGTGACCGGTCTTGACATAATCTGCGGGTGCTATCTATAATCGGCGTCCAAATCCAGACGACGGTCACTGAATCGCGACTGTTTCTGGATGGAGTCAAAGGGCCCCGCTAGGGGCTTTTTTGTTAGCTGCGGTTGGCCTCTCCATTGGCAACGTCTTGATTTCAATGGGGTTACTGGCAGTGCTTGAAGGGGCCTCATGGCCCTTTTTTCGTTTTGGAAGCCGATTGTGCGTGATGACCCGTTACAGCTCGAGGCCCTGATCCGGCCCGTGGTCGAAGGGCTCGGGCTCGAGCTCTGGGGCCTGGAATACCGGCCACAGAAGAACAGCGCCCTGTTGCGCGTGTTCATCGACAGCGCGGAAGGCGTCTCGCTGGACGACTGCTCCAATGTGAGCGAGCAGCTCAGCGCGCTGTTCGACGTCGAGGACCCGATCCCGGTGGCCTACACCCTGGAGGTATCCTCCCCGGGGCTGGACCGCGTGCTGTTCGAACCCGAGCACTATCAGCGCTATATCGGCCGTCGGCTCAAGCTGCGGCTCAAATTCCCGGTCGACGGGCGCCGCCGTGCCACCGGCACGCTGGAGTCGGTCGAGGCCGAAAAGATTGTGGTGGATGTCGATGGCGAACCCTTTGCGGTGCCCTTCGATGCCATCGACCGGGCGCGACTCGTGCTCGAAGTGAAGTAATCCGGTGATTTTCGGAGACAGGAACTCATGAACAAAGAAATCTTGCTGGTAGTTGATGCGGTATCCAACGAGAAGGGTGTGGACAAGTCGATCATCTTCGAGGCGATCGAGGCTGCGCTGGCGTCGGCGACCCGCAAGAAGCACGGTGGCGACATCGATGTGCGCGTTTCCATCGATCGCGAGACTGGCGACTACGAGACCTTCCGCCGCTGGCTGGTGGTGGATGACGAGGATCCGGAATTCGAGTCGCCCGAGCGCCAGATGCTGCTGAGCTACGCGCAGCGCGACTACGGCGACAGCGTCGAGGTCGGCGACTACGTCGAGCAGCCGATGGATTCGGTGGAGTTCGGACGCATCGCGGCGCAGACCGCCAAGCAGGTCATCGTGCAGAAGGTGCGCGAGGCCGAGCGTCAGCAGGTGGTGGACGCCTACATCGACCGCGTCGGTGAGCTCGTGATGGGCATTGTCAAGCGCGTGGAGCGCAGCGGTATCTTCCTGGACCTGGGCAACAATGCCGAGGCCTTCATCCCGCGCGAGGAAATGGTCGCCCGCGAGTCCGTGCGTCCCGGCGATCGCCTGCGCGGTTATCTGAAAGACGTGCGTTCCGAGATGCGTGGCCCGCAGCTGTTCGTCAGCCGCACCGCTCCGGAATTCCTCATCGAGCTGTTCAAGCTGGAGGTGCCGGAGGTCGGCCAGGGTCTCATCGATATCATGGGCGCCGCCCGCGATCCGGGGCTGCGCGCCAAGATCGCCGTGCGTTCCAACGATCCGCGCCTGGACCCTGTCGGCGCCTGCGTCGGCATGCGCGGCTCGCGCGTACAGACCGTTTCCAACGAGCTGGCCGGTGAGCGCGTGGACATCATCCTGTGGGATGACAATCCGGCGCAGTTCGTCATCAACGCCATGTCCCCGGCCGAGGTGCAGTCCATCGTCGTCGACGAGGACGCGCACAGCATGGATATCGCGGTGGCCGAGGACAAGCTCTCCCAGGCCATCGGTCGCGGCGGCCAGAACATCAAGCTGGCCAGTCAGCTCACCGGCTGGGAGCTCAACGTGATGACTGTCGAGCAGGCCGAGGAGAAGAGCGAGGAAGAGGCCAAGGCGCTGGTCAATACCTTCATGGAACAGCTCGATGTGGACGAGGAAGTCGCTGCCATCCTGGTGCAGGAAGGCTTTTCCAGCATCGAGGAAGTGGCCTATGTGCCGGAGTCCGAGCTGTTCGAAATCGAGGAGTTCGACGAGGGTATCGTCGCCGAGCTGCGCGGCCGTGCGCGCGATGCGCTGCTGACGCGCGCCATCGCCAGTGAAGAGGTGCTGGGCGCCAACGAGCCGGCTGCCGATCTGCTTGAGATGGAAGGCATGAATCGCGAGCTGGCCTACGAGCTGGCGGCGCGTGGCGTGGTCACCCGCGAGGATCTCGCCGAGCAGGCCGTGGACGATCTGCTCGAAATCGAATCACTGGACGAAGAAACCGCGGCTCAGCTCATCATGACGGCGCGCGCGCCGTGGTTCGAGAACGAGACGCAGGCATAACAAGGGTCAACGGGAGGTTTGGTGTATGACGAATGTGACGGTTAAACAGCTCGCTGAAGTCGTCGGCACACCGGTTGACCGGCTGCTCGAGCAGCTGCGCGACGCCGGTATCGAGGTGTCGGGGGCGGATGGCGAGCTGACCGACAAGGAAAAGATGCAGCTGCTGGAGCACCTGCGTCGCAGCCATGGCAAGGATGAGGGTGGCCGCAAGATCACCCTGCGCCGCAAGAGCACCTCGGAACTGACCGTTTCCGGCGGCGCCGGTCGTGCCAAGACGGTGAGCGTGGAAGTGCGCAAGAAGCGCACCTACGTGAAGCGTGCCGCCGAGGAAGAGATGCCGGTCGAGGCGGCGGCCGAGCTGGAAGCCGCGCCGGAGCCGCCGAAGAGCCGTGCCGCCGAGATCGCCAAGCAGATCGAGGAAGAGCGCAAGATCGCCCAGGCCGCGCAGGAGGCCTCCCGCAAGGCCGAGGAAGAGGCGCGCAAGAAGGCAGAGGAAGACGCTGCTCGCAAGAAGATCGAGGAAGAAGAGGCGCGCAAGAAGGCCGAGGAAGAGGCCGCACAGGCATTGGCCGAGCAAGAGGCGCGTGTTGCCGCCGAGGCCGAGCCGCGCGTTGCCGCCAAGGAGCCGGCGCGCAAGCGCACCAAGGCCAAGGGTGGCAAGGACGATGACGAAGGCGCCACGCGTTACGGTCGCAAGGAGCTGCACGTCGCCAGCGACAAGACCGGTCGCCGTCGCAAGAAAGGGCCGCGTCGTCCGCTGGGTCAGCCGGCTGCCGCCGGTGCCGGCAAGCACGGTTTCGAAAAGCCCACCGCCCCGGTCGTGCGCGAGGTGGAGGTGCCGGAAAACATCACTGTGGCCGAACTGGCGCAGAAGCTCGCCGTGAAGGCACCCGAGCTGATCAAGGCGCTGATGGGCATGGGCGTGATGGCCACCATCAACCAGCCCATCGATCAGGACACCGCGATCCTGGTGGTCGAGGAACTGGGCCACAAGGGCCGGCCGATGGAACAGCGCGACGCCGAGGCCGAGATCATTGCAGTGTCCGAGGAAGAGGATACCCGCGAGCAGAAGCCGCGTCCGCCAGTGGTGACCGTGATGGGTCACGTCGACCACGGCAAGACCTCGCTGCTGGATTACATCCGCCGCGCCAAGGTGGCGTCTGGCGAGGCTGGCGGCATTACCCAGCATATCGGTGCCTACCACGTCGAGACCGACAAGGGTGTGGTCACCTTCCTGGATACGCCGGGCCACGCGGCCTTTACCGCGATGCGTGCGCGTGGCGCCCAGGCCACCGATATCGTGGTGCTGGTGGTGGCCGCCGACGACGGCGTCATGCCGCAGACCCAGGAGGCCATCCAGCATGCCCGCGCGGCGGGTGTGCCCATCGTCGTGGCGGTGAACAAGATCGACAAGCCCGAGGCCGATCCGGAACGGGTGAAGAACGAGCTCTCCAAGTACGAGGTCATCTCGGAAGAGTGGGGCGGCGACACCATGTTCGTGAATGTCTCGGCGATGACCGGCGAGGGCATCGATGCCCTGCTCGACGCCCTGCTGCTGCAATCCGAGGTGATGGAGCTCAAGGCCCCGGACGAAGGCCCGGCTTCGGGTATCGTCATCGAGTCCTCGCTGGAGAAGGGACGTGGCCCGGTGGCCACCATCCTGGTGCAGAAGGGTCGCCTGAAGCGCGGCGATATGATCCTCTCCGGCCAGGAGTTCGGCCGCGTGCGCGCCATGTTCGACGAGAATGGCCAGCAGGTGCAGGAGGTCGGTCCGTCCATGCCGGTGGCCGTGCTGGGTCTGTCCGGCACCCCCAACGCGGGTGACGACGTGCTGGCGGTGGAGAACGAGCGCAAGGCGCGCGAGGTTGCCGAGCTGCGCCAGGAAAAGCTGCGCGAGAAGAAGCTCGCCAGCCAGCAGGCCGCCAAGCTCGACCAGATCTTCAACCAGATGCAGCACGGCGAGGCCGCCGAACTCAACATCATGCTCAAGACCGACGTGCAGGGCAGTGCCGAGGCGCTGCGCGATTCGCTGGTCAAGCTCTCCACCGACGAGGTGAAGGTGAACGTGATCGCCGCCGGCGTGGGTGGCATCAGCGAATCCGACGTCAATCTGGCCGTGGCCTCGGGCGCGATCATGATCGGCTTCAACGTGCGTGCCGATGCGGCCGCCCGTCGCGCAGCCGAGGACAACGAGGTCGACCTGCGCTACTACAGCGTGATCTACGACGCCATCGACGATGTGCGCCAGGCCCTGTCCGGCATGCTCTCGCCGGAGGTGCGCGAGGAGATCGTCGGTCTGGCCGAGGTGAAGGACGTGTTCCGCTCCTCCGCCATGGGCGCGGTCGCCGGCTGTCTGGTGGTGGAAGGCTCCGTGAAGCGCGGCAACCCGATCCGTGTGCTGCGCGACAACGTCGTGATCTACGAGGGCGAGCTCGAATCGCTGCGCCGTCATCGCGACGACGTCAACGAGGTGCGCATGGGTACCGAGTGCGGTATCGCGGTGAAGAACTACAACGACGTCAAGCCCGGCGACCACATCGAGGTCTACGAGCGCGTCGAAGTGGCCCGCAGCATCTGAGCCGCGTGACGGAGACAGGCAATCATGCCGCGTGAATTCTCCCGCAGCGACCGGGTCGCCGAACAGTTGCGTCGCGAGCTGGCGCAGCTGATCCGCGACGAGGTGAAGGATCCGCGCGTTGGCATGGTGACCCTGGGTGATGTCGAGGTATCGAAAGACCTCGCCTACGCCAAGATATTCTTCACCGTGTTCGAGGACGAGAAGGCGGGGCGTGAGGCCCAGGCCGGACTCAACCGTGCCGCCGGGTTCCTGCGCCGCCAGCTCAGCCATATCATGCGGCTGCGCCAGGTACCGGAACTGCGCTTCATCTTCGACGAGACCTCCATCAAGGGGGCGCGGCTGTCGGCTCTCATCGACGAGGCCGTGCGTCGTGACCGTCAGGCGCACGACGACGATCCGGATCCATCCAACGACTGAACCGCCGCTCCCGTTGCTGTCACCTGCCGCGACGGGCGTGGTCGTCAACGGCAACGGGCTATGGCACGTCAGAAGAAAGACCTGCGCGACATCGACGGAGTGGTACTGCTGGACAAGCCGGCGGGGCTGACCTCCAACCAGGCCCTGCAGCGCGTCAAGCGCCTGCTCAAGGCCCGCAAGGCCGGCCACACCGGCAGCCTCGATCCGCTTGCCACCGGCCTGCTGCCGCTGTGTTTCGGCGAGGCCACCAAGATCTCCGCCTACCTGCTCGAGGCCGACAAGCACTACCGCACCGTGGCCCGGCTGGGCCAGCGCACCGACACGGCGGATGCCGAGGGCGAGGTGATCGAGACCCGCCCGGTGCGCGCCTACACGGATGCCGAGATCGAGGCGGTACTGGCGCGCTTTCGCGGGCCCATCGAGCAGATCCCCCCCATGTACTCGGCGGTGAAGCAGGATGGCCGCCGGTTGTACGAACTGGCTCGGCAGGGTCGCGAGGTCGAACGGCCGCCGCGGGCGGTGGTCATCCATGCCCTCCAGCTGCTCGGCCGGGACGAGGCGCAGCTGGAGCTGGACGTGCGTTGCTCCAAGGGCACCTACATCCGCACCCTGGTCGAGGACATCGGCGAGGCCCTGGGTTGTGGGGCGCACGTGTCGCAACTGCGCCGCCTGGGCGTGGCGCCCTACGACGAACCTGAGATGGTGACCCTGGAGCAGCTGGAGGCCGCGGCCGAGCAGGGCCCCCAGGCCCTGGATGGCTTTCTCATGCCGGTGGCCAGCGCACTCGCCCACTGGCCGCGGGTGGTGCTGGATGCCGACGGTGCCCACTACCTGCGGCTCGGCCAGGCCCTGCAGGTACCGGGGGCGCCCGCCGGGGGGCTGCTCGTGCTGCTCGGCCCGCAGGAGGAGTTCATCGGCATCGGCCAGATCCTGGACGATGGCCGGGTTGGTCCCAAGCGGCTGATTTCTCAGGCCTGAAGGCCACTCGGCACTAGGAGTGGGCGGCCGGTTCTGCTAGAATCGCCGCCTTGCTACACCCTAATTTTCATGTGACTTAGTTAATCTGGAGCTTTGGAGAAAGATGGCACTTACTGCAGAACAGAAAGCGGCGGTTGTTGAACAATACGGCCGCGGTGCATCCGATACCGGGTCCCCGGAGGTACAAGTCGCGTTGCTGTCGGCGCGAATTGACCACCTGACCCAGCATTTTGCGGATCACAAGCACGATCACCATTCCCGTCGTGGCCTGCTGAAGATGGTCAACCAGCGTCGCAAGCTGCTCGATTATCTCAAGAGCAAGGACCTCAAGCGCTATCAGGACCTGATCGCGTCCCTGGGTCTGCGTCGCTAAGAACAACACAAATAGTCGTCAGGATATTCATCAGTGACCCCGATCAAAAAGTCGTTCCAGTACGGTAAGCACACCGTTACCCTCGAAACCGGTGAGATCGCCCGCCAGGCTACCGCCGCCGTGATGGTCAACATGGCCGACACGTCGGTGCTGGTGACGGCGGTCGGGCAGAAGGACGCGGACCCGAGCCGTGACTTCTTCCCGCTGACCGTGAACTACCAGGAAAGGACTTATGCCGCCGGGAAGATCCCCGGCGGTTTTTTCAAGCGTGAAGGCCGCCCCTCCGAGAAGGAGACGCTGACTTCGCGCCTGATCGACCGGCCACTGCGTCCGCTGTTCCCCAAGGGCTTCACCAACGAAGTCCAGGTGGTGGCCACCGTCATGTCGGTGAATCCGGAGATCGATCCGGACATCCCCGCCATGATCGGTGCCTCCGCGGCGCTCGCCCTCTCGGGCATGCCCTTCCAGGGCCCGATTGGCGCCGCGCGCGTGGGTTACCGCAACGGTGAATACCTGCTCAACCCGGACATGTCCGAACTTGCCGACTCCGACCTGGACCTGGTCGTGGCTGGTACCGAGAAGGCCGTGCTGATGGTGGAATCCGAGGCCCGGGGGCTGTCGGAAGAGGTGATGCTGGGTGCCGTGATCTTCGGTCACGAGCAGATGCGCGCCGCCATCCAGGCCATCAATGAACTCAAGTCCGAGGCCGGCAAGCCGGCCTGGGAATGGACCGCGCCGGCCGTCGACGAGTCGCTCGCCGCCGCCGTGGCCGCGGCCGCCGAGGCCGATCTCACCGCCGCCTACCAGGTGGCCGACAAGCTCGAGCGCCAGAACCGCGTGGCCGCGATTCGCGACGCCGTGGTCGAGAAGCTGGCCACCGACGACGAAGCCGGCCCGAGCGTCGACGAGGTCAAGGGCGCCTTCGGCAAGCTGGAGAAGAAGATCGTGCGCGGCCGCATCCTCGCCGGCGAGCCGCGCATCGACGGTCGCGACACGAAGACCGTGCGTCACATCGAATCCCGCGTCGGCGTGCTGCCGCGCACCCACGGCTCGGCGCTGTTCACCCGTGGCGAGACCCAGGCCCTGGTGGTCGCCACCCTGGGTACCGGCCGCGATGCGCAGATCATCGACGCGATCGAAGGGGAGCGGAAGGAAAACTTCATGCTCCACTACAACTTCCCGCCGTACTGCGTGGGCGAGACCGGTTTCATGGGGTCGCCCAAGCGTCGCGAGATCGGTCACGGCCGCCTGGCCAAGCGCGGCATCCAGGCCGTGATGCCGAACGAGAACGACTTCCCCTATGTCATCCGCGTGGTCTCGGAGATCACCGAGTCCAACGGCTCCAGCTCCATGGCCTCGGTCTGCGGCACCAGCCTCGCGCTGATGGATGCCGGCGTGCCGATCAAGGCCCCGGTGGCCGGTATCGCCATGGGGCTGATCAAGGAAGGCGAGAAGTTCGCCGTGATCAGCGACATCCTGGGTGACGAGGATCACCTGGGCGACATGGACTTCAAGGTCGCCGGTACCGCCGAGGGCATCAATGCCCTGCAGATGGACATCAAGATCGACGGCATCACCCGCGAGATCATGGAGATCGCGCTGGGCCAGGCCCGCGAAGGCCGCATGCACATCCTGGAAAAGATGGCCGAGGCCATCAACGCACCGCGCCAGGAGATGTCCGAGTGGGCGCCGCGCTTCATCACCATGAAGATCAATCCGGACAAGATCCGCGACGTGATCGGCAAGGGTGGTGCGGTGATCCGTGCCATCACGGAAGAGACCGGCGCCACCATCGATATCAGCGACGACGGTTCCATCAAGATCGCCAGTGTCGACCAGGCCGCGGGTGAAGAGGCCCGTCGCCGCATCGAGGAGATCACCGCCGACGTCGAGGTGGACAAGATCTACGAGGGCAAGGTCGCCAAGATCATGGACTTCGGCGCCTTCGTCACCATCCTGCCGGGCCGCGACGGCCTGGTGCACATCTCCCAGATCTCGAACGAGCGCGTGGAGAACGTGGCGGACAAGCTCTCCGAGGGCGACATCGTCAAGGTCAAGGTCCTGGAGATCGACAAGCAGGGCCGTATCCGCCTGAGCATGAAGGCGGTCAACGACTGAGTCTGGCCCGACCAACGGCCGGATATGCAAAAGGGGCCTTCGGGCCCCTTTTGCTTTTTTGCCACACAGGGCTCAAAGGTGGGTATGTATGCCTTTCTCTGTGTCCTCTGTGACAAATCACCTTTCACGTCATGCCTGCCTGCCGCTATGGATTCCTGCCTTCGCAGGAATGACGATGCCTGGACAACAGACAACGGACATTCACCCTTACACCAACGTCTCCCCCAGCCACTGCGGGATGCGCCGCTCCAGCCAGTAGCGTGCAAGCCCCGGTATCCTGCCCTCGACGAAGCCCACGTGGCCGCCGTGTTCGCTCAGTTCCAGCCGGATGTGGGGTGAGAGCTCCTGCGCGGTTGGTATGGAGTGCGCAAACATGAAGGGATCGTTGCGTGCATGCAGAACGAGGGTGGGGCGTTGCACGCCGGCCAGAAACTGGCGCGAGCTGGAACGCGCGTAGTAGTCGTCCACGCCGGCAAATCCGTGCAGCGGGGCGGTGACCCGGTCATCGAACTCGCGAAAGGTCGTGAGCCGCTGCACCGCCGCCACGTCCACCGGGTAGCCGGGCAGGTCGCGTTTGCGACGCACGCCGCGCTTCATCTTGCCCATCAGGTGCCACTGATACAGCCGCGAGAAGCCGTCCTGCAGGCGTTCATGGGCATGCGCCAGCATGAAGGGCACGGAGACGGCGACGGCGGCAGCCAGCGGGTTGTCTGCGCCGGTCTCGCCCAGCCACTTGAGCAGGGCGTTGCCGCCCAGCGAATAGCCGACGGCGGCGATGGGGCGGTCTGGGAAGCGTGTCCGCAGCTCGTCGACCACAAGGCTCATGTCGCCGGTCTCGCCGGCATGGTAGGCGCGGTGCAGGCGGTTGGGTTGCCCGCTGCAGCCGCGTGCATGCATCAGCACCCCCTGAAAGCCCTTCTGCGCCAGGCGTCGCAGGATGCCGGCGGCATAGCCAGAGCGCGAGGAGCCCTCCAGGCCGTGCAGCACCAGCACCAGCGCGCCGTCGCGCTGCGGCCCCCAGTCCAGGTCCAGGAAGTCGCCATCCGGCAGCTCCAGCCGTTCGCGCGCGAGCCGCACGCGCGGCCGCGGGCGCAGGGTGTTGGGCCAGAGCGTCTGCAGATGCGGGCCGGGCAGCCACCAGGCCGGTTTGAAGTCGCTGTGGACGATCACGGCTCTAGTCGGGCCTGGCGAGACGGGTGAGCAGCGGCAGCTCGTGGCGTCGGGCGTTGGCCGCGATGAAGGTCCCGCGACCGTTCTGTTCGGCATCCAGGGACTGTTTGTACTCGGAGGGCTCGTCCAGCAGGGTGGCGAACAGCACCTCCAGCTCGCGGGGCTCGACCTTCATGGCGCCGTAGGGCGAGCCGTCGGCGGCCGGGTACCAGAACAGGCGCGGGGCCCAGCCCTTGGCACGGATGCCCGGCATTTCGTACCAGGTGATGAGTTTTTCTTCCAGTTGCTTCATTTTGCTGGGCTTTTTCCCTGGGTTGTGATGTCAAGACTGGTATCGGCGGGCGCGGCGGGTAGAATCTGCGCTTCGCTTCACAGGATGCATGCCATGGTATCGATTCACGCGCGTATCGCCAACGAGCTCGCCGTTCGCGACAACCAAGTGCTGGCCGCCGTACAGCTGCTCGACGAGGGGGCAACGGTGCCCTTCATCGCCCGCTACCGCAAGGAGGTGACGGGTGGGCTGGACGACACGCAGCTGCGTAATCTCGAGGAGCGGCTGCGCTACCTGCGCGAGCTCGAGGACCGTCGCGAGACCGTGCTCAAGAGCATCGAGGAGCAGGGCAAGCTCACGCCCGAGCTCGAGAAACAGGTGCGGGCGGCGGAGACCAAGACCACGCTCGAAGACATCTACCTGCCGTACAAGCCCAAGCGCCGCACCAAGGCGCAGATCGCCCGCGAGGCGGGGCTCGAGCCGCTGGCGCATGATCTGCTCAACGACCCGACGCGCGACCCGCAGGCCGAGGCCGCGAAATACATCGATGCCGAGAAGGGCGTGGCCGACGAGAAGGCCGCGCTCGACGGGGCGCGCCAGATCCTGATGGAGGACCTCGCCGAGGATGCGGAGCTGATCGGCAGCCTGCGCGAACGCCTGTGGAACGAGGGCGTGCTGAGTTCGCAGGTGGTGGTCGGGCAGGAGCAGGCCGGTGCCAAGTTCTCCGATTACTTCGACTTCGCCGAGCCCATCCACAAGGTCCCCTCGCATCGCGCCCTGGCGCTGTTTCGTGGGCGCAACGAGAACGTGCTGCAGCTCAATCTCGACCTGCCGGTGACCGAGGGGCAGGCCCATCCTGCCGAACTCGCCATCGCCGAGCGTGCCGGCATCGAGGACCGCGGCCGCCCCGCGGATGCCTGGCTGCTGGAGACGGCGCGCTGGGCCTGGCGCGTGAAGATCCACCTGAAGCTGGATCTCGACCTCAAGATGCGCCTGCGCGAGGCGGCCGAGGAGGAGGCGATCAAGGTCTTCGCCCGCAACCTGCACGACCTGCTGCTGGCCGCGCCGGCCGGTGCGCGCGCGACCCTCGGGCTGGACCCGGGGCTGCGCACCGGGGTGAAGGTGGCGGTGGTGGATGCCACCGGCAAGCTGGTCGATACCGCCACCATCTATCCGCACGTGCCGAAGAACCAGTGGGACCAGTCCATCGCCGTGCTGGCGGCGCTGGCGAAGAAGCACGGTGTGCAGCTGATCAGCATCGGCAACGGCACGGCCTCGCGCGAGACCGACAAGCTCGCCGCCGACCTCATCAGGCGCCATCCCGAACTGCGGCTGACCAAGGTCATGGTGAGCGAGGCGGGCGCCTCCGTGTACTCGGCCTCCGAACTGGCGGCCAACGAATTTCCGGACCTCGACGTCTCGCTGCGCGGCGCAGTCTCCATCGCCCGCCGCCTGCAGGACCCGCTGGCGGAGCTGGTGAAGATCGAGCCCAAGTCCATCGGTGTCGGCCAGTACCAGCACGACGTGAACCAGAGCCAGCTCGCCCGCTCGCTGGAGGCGGTGGTGGAGGACTGCGTGAACGCCGTCGGCGTGGACCTCAACATGGCCTCCGCCCCGCTGCCCGCGCGCGTCTCCGGACTGAGCGCGACCCTGGCGGCCAACGTGGTGGCACATCGCGACGCGCACGGCGCCTTTCGCAACCGCGCCGAGCTGCTCAAGGTCACCCGCCTGGGCGAGAAGGCCTTCGAGCAGTGCGCGGGCTTCCTGCGCATCATGGACGGCGACAATCCGCTGGATGCCTCGGCCGTGCACCCCGAGGCCTACCCGGTGGTGGAGCGCATCGTGGCCACGAGCGGCCGCGAGGTGAAGTCGCTGATCGGTGACACGGGTTTTCTGCGCAGCCTGAGGCCCGATGACTATACGGACGAGCGCTTCGGCCTGCCGACGGTGAAGGACATCCTCGCCGAGCTCGACAAGCCGGGTCGCGATCCCCGTCCCGAGTTCAAGACCGCCGAGTTCCGTGAGGGCGTGGAAGAGCTCAAGGACCTGAAGGACGGCATGATCCTGGAGGGCGTGGTCACCAACGTCACCAACTTCGGCGCCTTCGTCGACATCGGCGTGCACCAGGATGGGCTGGTCCACATCTCGGCCATGAGCGACAAGTTCATCAAGGACCCGCACGAGGTGGTCAAGGCCGGCGACGTGGTCAAGGTGAAGGTCATGGAGGTGGACCTCCAGCGCCGCCGCGTGGGGCTGTCCATGCGCCTTGCCGATGATCCACGCGACGCGGAGCGGCCCGCCGCGCGCGAGAAGCCGCGGGGAGGTCGCCCTGCCGGCGGCAAGCCGCGCGGTGGTGCGCCGCAGGCCCAGCCTGCCGGGGCCATGGCCGAGGCCCTGAAGAACGCGCTCAAGCGCTGAGACGACAACGCCGCTCATCGAGCGGCGTTGTCGTTTCCGGGTATCCAGTGTGGGTGGGTGCCGGGGGCGGGCGTGTTTATCCCCGGGCCGGAAAGGCCCAACAGGTTGTTGATAAACGGCCTGTTGGGCAAGCCATGGATGGCTTGCACGGAAATCAATCACGGTAAGTGATTGATTTCCGGAGACCGTCGCGGGCGTGTACCGCGACGAGGCGAGTTGAAAAAGGGCAGGACAGCCCTTTATTCAACACCCTGCTAAGATCAGGCCATGACCACCGCATCCGCCCCGCGACAGGTGGCGCTGTTCGTCACCTGCCTCGCCGACCTCTACCGTCCCTCGGTGGGCTTTGCCGCCGTTCGCCTGCTCGAACAGGCCGGTTGCGCAGTGACGGTGCCCGAGCTGCAGACCTGCTGCGGGCAGCCCGCCTACAACAGCGGCGACAACGCCACCGCCGCCGCCCTCGCGCGGCAGGTGATCGCCGCCTTCGAGGGCTTCGATTACACCGTGCTGCCCTCGGGCTCCTGCACGGGCATGATCCGCCACTATCCGCGCCTGTTCGAGGATGATCCCGCCTGGCAGGCCCGCGCACAGGCGCTGGCGGAGCGCACCCATGAGCTCACCAGCTTCCTGGTCGAGGTCTGCGGCCTGCAGGCCGTGGACGCGGCCTATGACGAGACCGTCACCTACCACGACAGCTGCGCCGGCCTGCGCGAGCTGGGCATCAAACACCAGCCCCGCCAGTTGCTGGGCTCCGTGAGAAACCTCGCATTGACCGAACTGGCGGATGCGGAGGTCTGCTGCGGTTTCGGCGGCACCTTCTGCGTGAAGTACCCCGAGATCTCCGGGCGCATGGTCGCCGACAAGGCCGCGGACATCACGCACACGGGCGCCACCACCGTGCTCGGCGGCGACCTCGGCTGCCTGCTCAACATCGCCGGCCGCCTCAAGGCCGAGGGCAGTGCGGTGAAGGTCTATCACGTCGCCGAGGTGCTGGCAGGCATGACCGGCCATGCGGCCCTGGGAGAGCCGGATGGCCGTGAGGAGTGAGGCCGTAGACGTGAGGCGGACGCGATGTGTCTTTGCCACCGAGGGCACCGTTTCCATAGGGCGGCCCGTGGCCGCCGACCACAGGGCGCACTGGCAGGCAGACATGCGGCGGCCACGGGCCGCCCTATACGGTCGTGAGGCGATGGACCTGGCGCTGCACGCCACAGATGTTGAATGCATCTGGCCACAGAGGACACGGAGCACACAGAGGCAATCGCGAGAATGGTTTTCCTCTGTGTACTCTGTGACCTCTGTGGCGACCAGACTTTCCGCCCAACGCCCATGACCCAGTCGCGTAGCCACGAATTCAGGCAGCGTGCCGTGGAGGCCCTCCACGACGAGACGCTGCGCAGCGCCCTGGGTCGTGCGAAGGACGGCTTCGTCCTCAAGCGGCGCCTGGCCTTCGAGGCCCTGCCCGAGTACGAGGCCCTGCGCGAGCGCGCCGTGGCCATCAAGAACCACAGCCTCGAACATCTCGACTATTACCTGGAACGCTTCGAGCAGCAGGTGCTCGACCGGGGCGGGCAGGTGCACTGGGCCGCCACGGCCGAGGAGGCCCAGCGCATCGTGGTGTCGATCTGTGAGGCCGCGGGCGCGCGCAGCGTCACCAAGGGCAAGTCCATGGTGGGCGAGGAGGTGGGCGTGAACGCAGCGCTGGAGGCCGCCGGCATGGAGGTGGTGGAGACGGATCTCGGCGAATACATCATCCAGCTCGCCAAGGAACCGCCCAGCCACATCATCGCGCCGGCCGTGCACAAGACGCGCGAGCAGATCGCCACGCTGTTCCACGAACACCACGCGAAATACGGGCTCACCGAGAAGCTCAGCGAGATCCCGGACATCGTCAACGAGGCGCGCCAGGTGCTGCGCGACAAGTACCTCGCGGCAGACGTCGGCATCACCGGCGCCAACTTCCTCATCGCCGAGACCGGTTCCGGCATCATCGTCACCAACGAGGGCAACGGCGATCTCACCAATACCTTGCCGAAGGTGCACATCGTCACCGCCGGCATCGAGAAGGTGGTGCCCACGCTGGAAGATGCCACCACGCTGCTGCGCCTGCTCGCGCGCAGCGCCACCGGCCAGCCCATCACCAGCTACACCACGCTCTTCACCGGCCCGCGTCGCGCCGGCGATCCCGACGGCCCGGAGCAGTTCCACGTGGTGCTGGTGGACAACGGCCGCAGCGCCATGCTCAAGGACGAATTCCGCGAGATGCTGCGCTGCATCCGCTGTGGTGCCTGCATGAACCACTGCCCGGTGTACGGCGCCATCGGCGGTCACGCCTACGGCTGGGTCTATCCCGGCCCCATGGGCTCCGTGCTCACGCCGCTCACCCTCGGCCTGCGCGAGGCGAAGGACCTGCCCAATGCCTGCACCCTCAACGGTCGCTGCGCCGAGGTCTGCCCCGTGAACATCCCGCTGCCGGAGCTGCTGCGCAGCCTGCGCCACCGGCAGTTCCAGCATCACATCGGTACCCGGCGCGCGCGCTGGGCGCTGGCGGCCTGGGGCTGGCTGGCGCGGCAGCCGCGGCTCTACCGGCGTGTCACGGCCCTTGAGGCGCGCGTGCTGCGCTTGCTGGGCGGGCGTCGCGGCCACCTCCGCGCGATGCCGCTGGCCGGCAACTGGTTCCGCGGCGGGCGCGTGCTGCCGGTCCCGCAGGGCGAGACCTTCATGGCGGCCTGGCGCCGGAGAGAAAAGGGCAGGGGAGAGACAGGATGAACGACGCCCGCGCGAACATCCTCGCGGCGATTCGGCGCGGCCTGGGCCGCGACCAGCTGTCTTCGGCCACGCGCGACACCCTGGCCCTGCACCTGCGTGGCGATGCCGGCGAGACCACGCTGCGCCCGCAGCTGCCGCCGGGCAACCTGCCCGACGTCTTCCGTGCCCGGCTGGAGGCCGCGGCGGGCACGCTGGAGGGCTTGCCGGACGAGGTCGGTGTGCCTGGGCAGGTGGCGCGCTATCTCGCCACCCACCAGCTCGCCGGACCGCTCGCCGTCGCCCCATCACTGCAGGCGCTGGACTGGGCGGGCGCGAGCCTCGCGCCACGCTTCGGTCGCAGCCATGGCGGCGAGCCGGTCTGTGTCAGTCGCGCCTTCTGCGCCATCGCCGAGACCGGCAGCCTGATGCTGCTCTCCGGGCCCGGGAATCCCACCAGCCTCAACTTCCTGCCGGATCACCACCTCGTGGTCGTCCATGCCCGCGATCTCGTCCGTCATCTCGAGGATGCCTGGATGCGCCTGCGCGCCCGCGACGGCGACTGGCCCCGCACCGTCAATCTCATCACCGGCCCGTCGCGCACCGCCGACGTGGAACAGACCATCCAGCTCGGCGCGCATGGCCCGCGCAGCCTGCACGTGCTATGGGTTGAATAGGCGAGCGAGTCCATTTGCCGGCGGCAGAACGCCGGTGACCGTTTGAAGGCGGCGCGAGGTCGGTCATGCACAGGGACGAAGACAGACAGCCGGACACCCTGCAGCGCAACGTGCCGTTGCTCGGGGTGGTGAGCTTCATCAACGACACCTCCAGCAAGATGATCCTGCCCCTGCTGCCGCTCTTCATCGTGCAGCTCGGCGGCGGCGGGCTGGCCGTCGGGCTGGTGGCGGGCCTCGGCGACGCGCTGGCCAGCCTCACCAAGTGGTTTGCCGGCCACTGGTCCGACCGGCTCGGGCGGCGCAAGGGCTTCGTCCTCGTGGGCTATCTGCTCTCCGCGCTGGCCAAGCTGGGACTCGCCGCCGCCACGCACTGGGGGCAGGTGCTCGCGCTGCGCTCGGGCGAGCGGCTGGGCAAGGGCCTGCGCGCGGCACCGCGCGACGCCCTGCTGGCCGCCTCCACCACGCGCGAGCGGCGCGGTCGCGGCTTCGGCCTGCACCGCGCCATGGATTCGGCCGGCGCCCTCATCGGCACCCTGGTCGTCTTCGCCCTCTACTGGTGGCTGGACTGGGGCTTCGGGCAGCTGTTCCTGCTGGCGGGGCTGCTCGGGCTCGCCTCCGTGCTGCCCCTGGTCTGGGTGCGGGAGCCGGTGACGGTCGTGAAAAAGGCCGCTGCCTGGCCCACCGGGCCACTGCCGGCCGGCCTGCGGCCGGTACTCCTCGCCTCGGGCCTGTTCGCCCTCGGCAACTTCAGCTACATGTTCTTCGTCCTGCGCAGCGCCACGGCCTTCGACGACCGCCTGGCCGTCGCCATACCCATCCTGCTGTACGCGCTCTTCCAGTTCACCTACACCTTCTTCGCCTACCCGGCAGGACGCCTCTCCGACCGCATCGGCCGTCGGCGCGTCGTGCTGGCGGGCTACCTCATCTTTGCCCTGGTGAGCCTCGGCTTCGCGATGCTCGACGGCATCGCTGCCCATGTCATGCTCTTCGCGCTCTACGGCATCAGCTACGCCCTGGTCGAGGCCAGCAGCCGCGTCCTGGTGGCCGACCTCGCCCCCGAGCTGCAGCGTGGCGGCGTGCTCGGCCTCTATTACCTGGTGATCAGCCTCGCCGCACTGCCGGCCGCCCTGATCGCCGGCCTGCTCTGGGACCTCGATCCCGTCTGGACCTTCGTCTACGGCGGGAGCCTGGCGTTCGCCGCGTCACTGGTGATGGGACTTGCCGTGCACGAGCCGCACGTGGATAACTAGACGCATCAATCACAGCTGGAGTCATGCGATGAATGATGAATACGAACTGGAAATGAGCCCCCTGTGCCAGGATGTCACCGAAGGCGATGACAGCGTGCGTATCGAGATCTACCGGGGAGAGAGCGAAGGCTGGTTCCTCGAGGTCATCGACGCCTACGGCAACTCGACGATGAATTCCCGACGGATGCCGCCGCGCTGGAAGAGGCCATGGCGACGATACGGGAAGAGGGCATCGGCGTGCTGATCGGAAGTGATGCGCCATAGTCCGGGGTCCGGTCTGTGTTATAGACACGCCTGTAGCAGCACTGCCGTTTTCTGGTATCCTTTGAATTAAAGCGTGTATCAACCACGCCGCAAGACACACAATCAGGGAAGTATCTCCAGATGGATCTGGCCGCACTCTGCAAGTCGCCCCTCCCCCCCCCGCCTGCACACCTGTGCCCATATCGTGGCAAACCGGACCTGAGCTTCGAGAAATAGCCATAGGCCGGGATGTGGCACTGCAAGACCTGAGGCACCCCTGATTTTCCGGACACCCAGATAAGGGGATAATGCCCCGGAGAGGTGTCCGATGCAAAAGC